>DAPV01000077.1 GCA_002502625.1 Euryarchaeota archaeon UBA125 | reverse complement strand
TGAGAGAGTAGATGCTTCTGCATTAATTCGAGAAATCGCTCCTCATATCTCAGGTGGAGGTGGAGGAAGACCAACTTATGCTCAAGCAGGAGGATCCAATACTGATGGTCTTGAAGCAGCTTTAGATGCGGCTAGACAATTACTCGGAGCTTGAATCTGAATCATTTTCTTCTGGTTCGAGAGTAAATCTATCCATAAAATCCCAAACCATTTGAGTTGTCTGAATTCCTGTTGGATTAGCTGAAGGATATGGGTTATGATCTGCTAAATGTAGTGTAATTAGTTGTATTTCAACATCTTCATCACAGTCGGTGTATCCTTGAATAGAATAATCAGGGTATTCTTCAATCATTTCAGGAACTATACCTGAACATCCATTCATATCTGCCCACGTTGCAATATTTTTCAATGCTCCTTCATCTCCAACCAATGAATTATCAAAGATAACTGACGAACTATGAGAATTAGAATAAGGAATAACAACATCAAGAATCCCATGGACTTCAATGATAGGTGTGGGGCTAAAAGAAGGATCTGCATCCTCCAATAAGTATAGTGCCATACAACCACCTGCAGCAAAAATATGGCTTGCTTCATTAGCTAATTTTTGAGTCATTGCACATCCATTTGAATGACCTGATGCATATATCTTTGAATCATTGATTGAATAATTTGCAGAAATCAATTCAACCATTTTGAGAATAAATCCTACATCATCAATTCCTATATCATGGGCTACTCCACAACACCATCCAGCGTTCCACGAATTTTCATGGCCTTGCGGATATGCGATTATCACATTATGTTCTTCTGAAATCCGATCCCAGTCAGAATAATTGTGCATGTTGTAATTTGTTCCCGTATATCCGTGCATATCTACCACCAATGGATATGAATCATTGGCAGTATATTCTGAAGGAAGTAATGTCAACCAACATCGTTCAAGTTCATCATATTCAATACAAACTTCAGTAAAATTTTCAATTTGATTTATTGAATCTATATCTTCTTCAATTACTTCAACCTCTTTCTCAATGCATCCTGCTAAGCATGTAGAGAATAGAAGGCAACTGATAATTAATTGAATTTTCATCCACTCTCACCTACAGATTCTTTGGAATATCGACTGATGAAATCCCATATTATTTCATGTGTATCATATAGGCCTTGATTTCCTGTACAACTCCATACAAAATTGTATGATATGTCGTCACAGACATCATTGATGTAGAGATTATGTCCTCCAGTGTATGAAGTGAATAATGCCGCCTCTGTATTATTTTCACAAGAAGTAAAACGCTGAATACTGTATACTGCATTTGGGTCGTTAGAATCTATAATCGGTCCGTCGCAGTTGTTGAATGCTGCCCAATCGTACAGATTCTCCACAGCTCCATTTTGTATTGCCTCTATGTTTCGAGCATCTTCTTCAAAAAATGTTAGACGTCCAGAATTCGTATATTGGGCAATTTCATCTAGGACGCCATGCATTTCCATAATGGGAATTGGAGAATATTGGGAATCATCAGTGAATCCAAGATAGCCAGAAGTACATGCAACCGCGGCAATTAAATGACTAGCCTCCAAGGCCATTCTTTGAGACATTTGGCATCCATTTGACCAACCTGTGAAGTATATTCGATTTTCATCAATGGGATATTCTTCGGTAATATTGTTTATCAATTTGATTAGGAATCCTGAATCATTGATATCTTGTGCTTTAGCATCTCCGCAGCAAACTCCTGAATTCCATGATTCTTGGTTTTCCCCAAATGCTCCACTATTTGGAATTGCTAGCCCTTCAGGATGAATTACGATTGCACCCACCTCGTCTGCTAACGAGGTAATGCTCGTGTAGTTTCGCATTTCAAAAGATGAAGCCGCCCATCCATGTAGTTCGAAAATTACTGGTGATTTAGATGATAAATTTACATTTTCAGGGAAATATGTAAGCCAACATCTATCCCATCCTTCAAACTCAAAACATTGGTAAACATTAGGATCAGGGACAACAAAGTCAAGTGAATTTTCATCTTGCTGTAACTCATTTATTGAATCCGTATTTTCAATGCAACCAGCCAAACAAAAAGAAATGAGAAGCATCGAAACCAACACCGAGTTGAGATGCTTCATGTTACTCCCCCTATGGAGTAGGTGAAAAATAATGCCCCAAATCTCTTGAAAGTGTTTTTTCAATATTGTCGAAAATTATCATGATTCGTTTTCTAATTTTTGTAATGCTTCGAGAGCTTCTCTATCAAAGATTGAAGCGGCTCTCAGAATGGCATCGGAGAGTGAAAACCATTCTCCTTCTTCTATTTCATCAGGTTTAGGCTTAATCTCTGGTCTCTCGTTCAAGTCAACTAGATATGTGAAAGAAACGTACTGAATTCCTTCTCCACTGAAAATTCTTTCTTGAATGTGGCAGAAATCATCACCTGGGTGGGCGTCTCCTGATTCTCCCTTAGGATCAGCAATTACAATATCAATTCCCATTTCTTCATATGCTTCTCGTATAGCACCGATTCTCGGATGCTCTGAATAATCGAGATATCCTCCAGGTAAAGTCCAAAATCCTTTGAAATGTCCTCGAAGGACTTTACCGAGTAAAATATGTCCAATATTATCTCTAATGATCACTTTTGAAACCAATCTATGCATCGTTCGATATACCGATTCCCTTGCTAATGGGTGGACTCCAGAATCTGAAATAACATGGTCTTTCCATGCCCAATTTGCGGGCCAATCAATAACTGGTGTGCCATAAATTACAGTATGAATTTGAGTGCCATCATCCATTGTGTTGATTCTTTTTTTATTCCATTTGATTCCCATTTCTTCTACTTCACTTTCTGTAGGTAAACGAATAATCCATCCTGATTCTCCTGTATCAGTTCGTCCAGGAATCGGGATTTGTGGACCATTTCCGTTAGCATCAACAAGTAGTAATTTCCCATCATGTTCCAAGTGGATATGACGCTGATCCATACCCATAGGCAGGGGCGGTCAGTCATCAATCCGACGATACTAATTTTGCAAAATCCTATAGAATTCACCCATATGTTTCTCTTAACAGTTCAGTAGTAAGTTTGCCGCCAGATACATGATTGTGGTTGAACTTAGTTTCCTAGAAGATCACTTACTGCATTTCTCTCTTCAAGTAGTGCAGTAACATTCTCGTCAATCTTAGACTGAGCAAATTCATCAACAGGGAGATTTTCTACTACAATTATCTCTCCATTCTCGCATCTACATGGGAAACTAAACACAATTCCTTCGGGAACTCCGTACCAACCTTCTGAAGGAAGTGCAACAGAAACAATATTTCCATTCGATCCTTGCCACCAGTCTCGCATGTGATCAACAGCTGCTGAAGCTGCAGATGCAGCAGAAGATGCACCTCGTGCCATGATTATCGCTTTTCCACGTGTGGATACAGTATCTAGGAAGTCACCTTGAAGCCAATCAGTATCAAATAATTCAGTAGCTGGCTGTCCGTCAACAGTACCAAAACGTGGGTCAGGATACATTGTATTCGCATGGTTGCCCCAGATGAATACGTCTTGAACCTTCGAAGCAGGAACTCCCGCTCGTTCTGCCATTTGACCTACAGCACGATTTTGGTCAAGACGGGTCATAGCAGTAAATTGTCTAGGCGGGATACCAGGTGCATTAGCACAAGCGATTAGTGCATTAGTATTACATGGGTTCCCTACGGTTATGACTTTTACATCACGAGAAGCCACTGCATCAATGGCCTTTCCTTGGCCAACGAAGATTGGACCATTAGCTGCTACTAGGTCGGATCTATCCATGTCTTTTGTTCTTGGACGTGATCCAACGAGGAATATCGCATCAGCATCGTTGAAAGCAACTTCAGCATTATCCGTTCCTATGATGTCGTGTACCAAAGGAAACGCAGAGTCTCTTAATTCCATAATTACTCCTTCAAGACGTTGCATTCCAGGAGGTATTTCCAGTAACTGTAGAATTACCGGTTGTTTGGATCCAAAGCAATCGCCACTTGCGATTCGCCATAACAAAGCATATCCAATGTTTCCTGCTGCTCCTGTAACGGCAACTCGTAACGGTGTTTCAGTCATGACCCAAGGCGTGAATCGGTCGCCTATGACGCTTACCCTATGAAATCGGATGATTGAAGTATGGAATCATGAAATCAAACATGTGGAATCAAGGTCAAGACCCTTACTTGCATTGTTGTTGTTGATACCTGCACCTAGTATTGGAGTTCTAGCAAATGGACTCCTTGCTGAGTCAAATACTGCATTTTTGGCATTTATAGGCCTGGCAATTTGGGCATTATGTAAAGTTTGGATTTTTGGTTTTCCTGTAATTTGGCATGTGCGAATAGATGGTGGTGAAAGAGGATTTTCTGCTCTCCCCGAAGGTTCAGGACTTCGACCTTGGATAGAAGGTTTAGGGCTAGGAATAGCTCTTTCCTTGATTCTAGTAATTACCTTTTTAATCGCTAAACCATATATCGATATCGAGTCTCTAGGTGCATCAATTCGTGCTGTAGGACTTGATTCATGGTCAATGGTAATCCCTGCAATTTTATTTTGGGTATTCGTTAACAGTGTAGTAGAAGAGTATGTGTATAGGTGGTTCATTACGGAACAATCCTCAACAATTTTCAACGGCGATCCAATCAAATCGGGTACAATTTCAGTTCTATCTTTTACCTTACATCATGTAGTTGCGGTAGCATTAGTTGCGCCTATATGGATGGCTTTACTTGCTGGTTCGGCAGTAGGTATTGGAGGAGTAGCATTTTCTTGGTTATACCATCGTCATAATTCTATTTGGCCTGCCTGGGCTTGTCATGCAGTGCTTGATATTGCGGTGTTTGGAGGGGTAGGATGGATTGCTCTAGTCGCATCTTGAGATTGCTCACACTATGCATAGGGTTCAAGTGCTGAATTCAGGTGGCCGTGATATCTTGAAAATGGGGTGTTATGATGGATTACGTTGTGCTACTTAAGCAGGTTCCTAAGCCGAAAGAGATGAGGGTTACTGCTGAAGGTACTCTGGATAGAGCTTCTGCCCCTAGTCAGATTAATCAAGATTGCCAGCACGCACTAGAATTAGCGCTTTCTCTCAAGGATAATTATGGAGGACGAGTAGTAGTAGTATCTATGGGTCCACCTAATTTTCAGATGTCTCATATTACAGCAATGGAGAGAGGAGTAGATGAGACAGTGTTGCTTTCTGATAGGAAATTAGGCGGTTCAGATACATGGTCAACCGGCTATGCTTTATCTGGAACCCTTCAGCATCTAGGATATAGTTCAGACAGAAATGATTGGATTATTATGGGCGGAAGACAAACTACCGATGGTGATACCGCACACGTACCAAGCCAAGTAGCAGAAAATCTTGGTATTCCTCAAGTAACACTTGCAGAAACATGTGAAATTGAATCATCTTACGCTACTGTTCGTCGAATTGTTGAAGGCGGAAGTATGGATCTTAAGATTCCTCTCCCATGTATGCTTTCAATTGCTCCTACTGCCGCGGCTCTCCGAGGTAGAAATATGAAGGCTGCAGTGAAAGTAAAGAAGCATGTTACTAAGGATGATAGGGGTAAAGATGTATTCAAAGACGGAGCATCAATATTCAGATTACTTTCAGTAGATGATGTTGGATTAGAGATAGAAAAAGTAGGTCTTGCAGGTTCTCCAACTATCGTTGCTGCTGCTCCTAAAGTTGAGAAAGTAACTAGGGATCTCCAGATTACTGATGCCGATGGTCTACAGTCTATAGTGGAGGGATGGCAATGAGTGATTGGCCAGAAGATGCGACAATTCAGCGTTTTAGTGATGCTACTTCATCCAGTGGTGTAATGGTATTTGCTGAGATGGTAGATGGAGAATTACTCAATGTTGGTAGAGAACTTATGGGTCCTGGAAGAGAAATGGCTGATCAATTAGGAGTTTCTCTTTCTGCAATGTTAATTCACCATGATGTGGGTTCTGCTCCTCAAGATTTGATTTCTCTCGGAGCTGATAAGGTAGTCGTAGTCACTGACGACCGTCTAGAACATTTTACCACTCTACCATACGCTCGTGCTCTTTCTGATTATTTGATGAATGTTCATCGCCCAGAAATTTTGTTGATGGGTGCAACTACAACCGGTAGAGATCTTGCTCCAAGAGTCGCAAGTAGAGTAGATGCAGGTGTTACTGCCGATTGTACTAAGCTGAGCGTAGGTCCTTTTTACCACCGAAAGACAAAGACTGTTACTACTCATATGTTAGAAGCACATCGTCCTTCCTTTGGAGAATCGAAGTTGGCGTGTATTATGTCAAATCCACAGCAACTTTGGGCACCAGCGATGGCTACTGCTCGCCCTGGAATTTTTGTTGCTCCATCTTCTGATTCATCAAGAACTGGTGAAGTAGAAGATTTCACTCCTAACTGGGCTGACAATGATTTCGATGTCGAAGTAATTAATGTTAGACGTGGAGGAGGAGAAAGAGTTGAACTTGGACATTGTAAGGTCATTATTGCGGGAGGCATTCCTTGTGGTCAGACTGGATTTAGAGAAATACATGATTTATCTGAAGCAATCAAGTCTAATGGAATTGATGTAGAATGGGCAGCAAGTAGAGCAGCAGTTGATGCTGGCTATGCTCCGAGTACTCGTCAAATTGGCCAGACAGGTCAAAGTGTAAGGCCTCCAGTATATGTCGCTATAGCGATTAGCGGTGCTCCGCAACACATGGCTGGAATGAAAGATAGCTCTAGAATTATTGCAATCAATACTGATGATAGTTGTACAATGGTACAATCTGCTGATGCAGCAATTATTGGAGATTATCGTGACGTCATCCCTTCGCTAATTGAAAAAGTAAATTCTGGATTTACATTCGGATTGTAATCTATTTCGATTCAAATTAATGCCCGTATTGAGGAAAAATATCTTTTTTTTTTCAAATTGAATTTTTTCATATACAGAATCAATACACAGTGATTATATCCTTTGACTTTTCAGCAGAAGATATGTCTCTAGCACCTACTGACTATGATTTTGGAAGCCCCTCGAATTATGCATTTGCAGAAAAAATTACATGCAAAAGTGATGAAACCAGAAAAATGTTTGTTGAGGCATGGGGTCACATGCTCAACTATAACCATGAACAGGCAATCGCGTGTTTCTCAAAGTGTACTGAACTTGAACCAGATTGCGCAATGGCTTGGTGGGGAATTTCTTACTGTGTCTCATCAAACTACAACTGGGCACCTGGATTAGGATCTGGACATGATTCAATTCAACAAGCACTATCGGTAATGGATGGATGTACTGAATTAG
>DAPV01000013.1 GCA_002502625.1 Euryarchaeota archaeon UBA125 | reverse complement strand
CTGTGAGAGATGAATATAGAAATAGAATGGATGCTAGATTAGATGGCCAAAAAATTCCATGGTCACCTCCTGATATTTCTAGTCGAACAATCTTCCTAAATCGCATGTATAATCTATCTAAACCTGAAGAAATTCATGATAAAGTGGACATAGTTGAAGAAGACTTACCAATAGTTAATGATGAAGATATCTTAAAACAGTTATTGGACAATGGTGAAGTTCAATCAGCGTTATTCCTGTCTAGAAGATTAATCGCAAATGGGGATGACTGGGCTCAGAAATACTATGATATTGCTATGAGTAGTCTGAGTTGATCATATGACTTGGGTAGTAATTTGGGTCACACCATTTGATGAACAACCAGGAATAATAGAATCTAATTCATCATGGCTTATGGTAAGACATAAAACTCGTGGATGGGAGTTACCTGGAGGTCGAATTAATGACAATGAGTCTATTCAAGAAGCAGCAATTAGAGAATTAAATGAAGAAACTGGATTGGTTGGACAATTCAGAGGGATTAATTCGAGCCTATTACAGGATGGGCATGTAGCATGGATAACAGTGCCATTTTCAGCTGATCCTTTTTCTTGGCAATCTAATGATGAAAATATTATGGAGGTTGGTTGGTGTTTAACGCCACCTGATGATCTACATTGGGGTGTTGAAGAACTGCATCTAATTGCAAATTATTGGAGTAATTTGGAAACTTCAGAATCCTGAATTAAATGTTTATTTTCTGTTAATACATCAGGTAATGACATATTTAGAATATTATAAGATTCGATAATTAATAATAAATCAGGACGATGATTATGAGTAATATCATCCAATGAACGCGGAGTGATCCAATTTAGAGCCTCTAACAAATCATCAGGATGTATAGATCCTGATGATTTTTCAGATTTAGACCTAGGTAATGCGTTCATTACTTGATCATCTAATCTTAATGTAGTATCTTTTACTTCTGTTAATCCTATATCTAGAATGTGAAGACAAGAAACTTCAGCAATTGCATCAATACCACTCAATGCAGATAATTTCCAAGCAGTCCAATAATGACGTAAAGCTCCAACATAATCTTCTAGTTCGGCATGTATTGATGCTACTCGTTGCCTAGAAATAGCAACTATTTCAGGAGAATGTGATGATTCACGTGCAATCTCTGAATGAGTAGCGAGAGACATGACTATCTCTGATTGCTGACGGTGCCATGCTGCTACGTTCAAAATCGAAATTCCATGTTCATCTGAGCCATCAGAGATTGCTCCTAATCTATCCATTGCCCATCTTAGATCTGCTCCGCCTTCTGTTATCTCCCCTATTGATGTCCTAGCTAACCCTCTAATCATTTTAGCTCTAGCTTCTAATATGGGATCTCTAGATTTAGGACTCCTTACCGTATTGATACATTTTTCAATTGAATTCAATGATGCATGAATATCGGATTCAGAGATTGAGATTAACGTTTCAACAAAGAATTTGTTTCCGTCTAACATTTCAGGCAATAATGACTTAGCTAGTTCTATATCACCAGAATTAATAGCTGATTCAGCCGCTTCAACTACATCATTGTTCATTTAATCACCTAACTGCAGATATTCTAGAGAGTATTGATGATATTGCTTCAACATTATCGACATTTGTAGTCCAACCAGCTGCACCAGCATGTCCCCCTCCTTCTCCACCTAAACTATCTGCCAATGAAGATAAAATAGAACCCATATCTAAACCATTTTCTACAGCTCTATGGCTCGCCCTAGTGGTTAGTCGAATTCCAGGAACCTTAGTATTAGTTACGATTGATGCATCTGCACCCGCATGAATTAATGATCCTGCAACCGTTCCCTCATGAGTACTGCATGAGGTAACAGCAACAACGAAATCTCCAGCTGATTCAACATTCACATTTTTCAATGAGCGTAATGTTGCAATTCTTACAGATCTCCCTAATCCGCTTGTACGCAGTAGGTCAAGTACATCTCCATGTTTGATTTCCTCACCTAACATTTGTGATGCAGATTTTAATGCCATTGCATCAGCGTGTCTGTAATGTCCAGTATCAGTAATTAATCCTGTAAGCAATAGTTTCCTCATTCTATGATCTAATGAATCTAAACGATACTCAGTGATATAATCGAAAATTATCTGAGTTGTTGAACATACTGGCATGTTAATGTGTATATCCTGATTAGATATTATCCAATCATCTGATGTGTGAGCATGATGGTCGATTACACAAATAGGAATATTTTCGGGTAAATTGATACCGATTTGTTCCGGACCTCCTGCATCGACTATTATGATACCAGAAGTAGTCCGTGGTAAAGCAACTCTATTTGCATCCATTCTAGTATATTCAAATTGCAATTCATCTATAACTTCACGAGCTAACTTAGATACATGAACACCCATTGCTCTAGAATTAATACCCAATGATTGTGATAAAGCACAAGCACTTGCGATAGTATCCATATCTCCGTTTCGATGAGAGATAATAGGTACAACTCCAAGTGAGATTTTATCTTTAATCCAATCATTAAGAAATGACATTGATGTCATAAAACCACCTCATTGGGATTCAAATGAATTTATTGCTTGCTCGTATAATTCTCGAATCTCTGTTTCAGACTGCTGAATTTTTTGTAAGTGTTCAGAAAGCGTTTCCATACTCGATGCAAGTTCATCTTTCAATACATTTCTATCTTCGACTTCAAGTAATAAAGGGCCAATTTGACGATATACAGGACGAGATTCATTCTGAACTTCCAAGGCACTTATTGTGGCCTGTATCTCTCTAATTTGGGTATCTACTGTCTGTACTTGCTGCATCGTATTTTGCAACTGACCTGCTAACATTTGTATTCGTTCTCGTGGATCTGACATATCATCACTCATCCTTTACTAATTGATTACCACTCATCAACGCTTCCTCAGATCCTATTAGAGATCGCATCATTGTATTCCATCGTGCTCTGATATCAACTGTTGAATTAGCATTAATAGAACATGTCAATATTTCATTAGATGAATTAGCATCAAATGGTTCTGTAGCCAGAGAATCTCTCAGAGAGTCTGATAAATTAGAGAAAATAAGGACCTTGATGGCCCTGGGATTACTCTTCTGAGTCATCAGAAGCAGACACCTCGGCAGCATCCTGATTTTCCATAGATCTTTCGTATTCCATTGCGCGAGTTTGAGCAATAACAGCCATGTCTGTTGAAGTTGCTCCATCTGAACCTCTTCTCAGTACACGATGATTCGCTTCACTTGCTCTTGTAAACGGTTCCCAAACGCCACCAGCAAATGTATGTCCGCACTTCTTGCAATGCCAAATACCGCGTGATTTACGTGTTACCTGCTGATATTGGCAAGTAGGGCATGTATACTTTCTATTGAGTTTAGATAATGCATGTCCAGCACGTTGTCTAACACTGACACCGTATCTTGATCCGTAACGTGCTGTTGCACCAGTTTTTTGTGTTCTCTTAGACATTTGAATTACTCCTAATTATTCACTAAATCTCTGAGTTCTGCACATCGCGAGCGGGCATGTTCCATTATCTCGTCAAATTCCGCTGCGGTGAACGCTCCCTTTAGACCCTTCTGCAATGAATGTACATGATTATCATCACCAAGAGTAATGTGAATTCGTTCTGCTCCGCCTATTTCTTCACGTCTAATTGTGTCGTAAACATATCTTCCACCAACTCTATGATATGAACACATCATTGGAGTTTTAGAAACTGGTAATGGGCGATCTTCTCCAACATCAAATTTCTCTCCGGGAATTGTAGCAGTTCGTAATGCTGCCATAGCAGCAGTAGCAAATGCATCGAATAAATTACCATCATCAGATAATGCAAATACATCAAGAATAACTTGCCAAGCCTTTTCACCAGGTAGGATACATAGATCTTCCATATCAATACAACCAGATTCACGAATACCTCTGTCGACAACACGACCTAATTCAATTGCTTCAGGAGAAGGAGGTCCTGCTTCCCAGTGAAGACCACTGACTGGCCGTACTTCTGCGCTTGTCATGAAACCACCACTGGTGGGCCTATCTGGATAAGGTGTCATGATTTGGAATTTTACGCCTGCAAGAACAATTGTATTGCCCATTTGTACACGTGCTGATCCTTCAGCATTGGACAAAACTCCGGTTTCAAGAATGACTTCTCTGCCTTCAAATCGACCTCTTCCGTCTAGTCTTTCATCTTTTTCTGCTAATTTATTCAAGTGAGCTCTCAATAATTCAGGGACTGGTGGTGTTGGCATTATTCATCACCTCCATTTGATCTTTTGAGTGCTTCAATCATAATTTCATGTACTGGGGCGATTGCTCCCATATTATAATCCCAAGCAACTTGGAATTCTTCTGGCGAAAGATCACCATCCATTTGCAAGAATACTAATTCTCCTGAATTTGCACATACACCCATAGGTAAATCTGCCTCACCATAGTTATCTTCTTCTTTGTTTAGGTCACAAACTACGACGCCATTGATTTTACCACTTGCGACTGAAATAACCATATCGGTCATAGGAATACCGGCATCCGCTAAAGCAACACTAGCAGCAGTAATGCCTGCACATCTGGTACCTGCTTCTGCGGTAAGTACCTCAATTTCAACACGTATCTTACTGCGTGGGTAAAGTTCTGTTAGAACAACTGATTCTAGGGCCTCAGCAGTAACCTTACTAATTTCCCTACTACGACGATTAAAACCAGGTCTAATTCTATCAGTAGTACTGAAAGGTGCCATGTTATATCTCACATCTAATACTGCTCGATCTTGTTTCTGGATCTTTCGAGGATGAGCTTCCATAGGACCGTAAACTGCTGCAACAACGTGATTATTGCCCCAGATTACTTCAGCAGAACCATCAGCCACAGGAATTATTCCAGCATTTATTAACACGGGTCTAATATCTCCAGCAGTCCTACCATCCATTCGAATACCATTCTCATCTATCATTTGTACGTCGCCATATCCACCCATTAGTACACCTCCATTTGTAAAGCCTCAACCATTGAATCAATACTTGAAAAATCACGTGATAAGTTTCTAACTTTATCGATTCTTGAAATAATATCAGAAATTGAATCTGTATTTCCATCAATCCACATTCTACCATTATCAGCAAGGATTATTCGACAATCTGTAGACGATTTTAATTTCTTCAACACATCAGAGTTAGAAAATAAAGATTCCATCAGATGTGGAGGGATTTCCTCAACTATTCCAGAATCTAATCGACGTAATCCTAGACCTTTCATTGTAACAACTGATGAGTGAGTCTCGTCAACTTCTTGAATGCGGCAAAGGACGGAGAAACCGACATTAAGTACATTACGTGCTCCACCGAATTCAGATTTACCAGGACCAAGACTCATAGGAAGTAATGCATTGAATGGTGCATTGATATCGAGAAACCATAGATTACTTTGGACTGCTTCTACAACACCAATTACCAAGTCACCAGGACGTGGAGTATATTTGGTGTGTGACGGCATTACACTAATTTCATCATCATTTTCAATTAATGCACCTAATTTGACTGCTATCAATTGACCTGCATTTTCCACGATCCCGTGGCCAATGCGGCGTCCCTCACTGGCTCCCAGCGATGCGCCGGGAGTGACGAGGCGGGTACCTCGTCCGTCACGCCCTCCTCGGGCGTTCTGGTTGCTCATATCTTCATCTCCGAGTCGACCGACCGACCACCTATTGATAACCGTGATGTATGAATCTATGAACCTTCATCCATGATTTTTACTTGAGAACCTTTAGATCTTTTAGCAATATCACCCATCAAATCAATCTTAGATCCTGCTGGTACTTCGACGACGCAAGCCCAATCTCCATTTTGCAACCATTCTTCCTTGATCATTAATTCTCGAAGAATTGATTGAACAGATCCGTATTCAACACCAGGAATTCTAAATGCTAACCGTGCGGTTGCAAATTTTAAAGGAATCAACGGCCTCATTAACTTAATAGCATCATTTACTTGTCTATCGATAGAAAGAAACGGATCTATACTATACTTACATTCATCGAGTGCAGTTTCGATTCTACTAGGAGGATGAGGCATCTTGGATTTAGGGTCAATAGCTGTGCTAGATATTTTATGAATAATTGCTACTCTCATATCTTTAACACGCTTTTTCCTTTGTTCAGTTGTAAGCTGAATTGATCCTTTTATCAATATTTTTTCGACGCACACATATAATTCATCACTTCCAAACGCATTTACTAATTGTTCAGAAGTGGGCCTTTCGCCTGCGCGAGCATCTAACCAGACCTCCTCTGTTGCCAGAATGTCATCTAATTCTACAGATTCGGGTTTGTTTCTAAATGAGTCAACGAGAGTAGGATCAATTAAGATCTCAAAACGTTTACCCCCATGTTCGAATCGAGCTAGTACTGCATCATCTAGGCTAACCATGTTTGTTGATGAGTAGTAAATGGTTAATGTTACTTTCACTCTAGTGGTTTCAATTTACCAATATGTTTCAAAGTATCATCCTTAGACATCTTATGGTATCCATCTGAATCGACTATTGCAATCTCCACTGCATCAGTGTTTAATTCCTCTTCAAGTGATTCGCGTAAAGCCTCTAGACCTAACTTAATTGCAGCGTTTAATGTAAGATTAGGTTTCCATGATGATTCGAAAATTTCAACTACAGTTGAACGACCTCTGCCTATAGCACCCGCTTGGTATGATTGGTAAGCACCAGATGGGTCTGTTTCATACAAATGAATACCATCTGGATCTACACCAGCAATTAGTAGAGCAGTACCAAATGGTCTTGCTCCACCGTAATGGGTAAATGATTGCATATGATCACACATTTTC
>DAPV01000062.1 GCA_002502625.1 Euryarchaeota archaeon UBA125 | reverse complement strand
TTTTGGATCACTTGATGGAGATCCACCTGCTGCGATGAGATATACGGAAAGTAGACTCGACCGTATTTCTAAGCATATGCTTGAAGATATTGAAAAGAAGACCGTTGACTTCCAACCTAATTTCGATGATTCAGAAATGGAACCTGCTGTTCTTCCTGCAAGACTGCCAAATCTACTTCTGAATGGAAGCGATGGAATTGCAGTCGGCATGGCTACAAGAATCCCCCCTCACAATCTCACAGAAGTTGCAGGCGCAATTCGTTTGCATGTAAGTCGGATTCTTGAAGAGGGAGAAGAAAATCAAGGTATGCCTAATGTCTCAATAGAGGAATATATGCACCATGTTACTGGTCCTGATTTCCCTACAGGAGCTACTATCCATGGTGTTGATGGAATATATGACATGTATACGGGAGGTAAAGGTCGATTTCATGTTCGTTCAAAATGTGATGTTTACGATGATTCTAACGGCAAGAAGATTGTCATTCATGAAATCCCATATCAAGTGAAAAAAGCAGATATGTTAGTCCATATTGCAGAATTAGTAACTAAAGGAACAATAGTCGGAATCAGGGATATTCGTGACGAATCGTCCAAAGAAGGAATACGCGTAGTTATTGAAGTAAAAAACAATGCGGATCCTCATGCTGTGCTTAATCAATTATTCAAATCAAGTAGATTGCAAGAATCTTATTCTGCAAATATGATGGGGATTTTAGACGGAAGACCAGTACTTCTTACTCTTCCGGTAATGATTCATACCTATGTTGAACATAGAGAATCAGTAGTCGAAAAAAGAGCCCAGTTTGAACTTGAAAAAGCAGAGTCCAGAGCACATATTCTTGAAGGCCTAGTAAAAGCACAGAAAAGGATTGATGATGTAATTACTGTAGGTAAAGCAAGTTCAGGCAGAGAACAGTTTGAAGCGGTTTTGCAAGGAAATGAAATGATGGCAGGCATTACTGCATTTGACTTCACTGAACCCCAAGCAAAGGCAATTGCTGAACGGCGATTGTATCAACTTAGTAGAATTGATGTAGAAAAGGTCGAGAAAGAATATGATGACTTAAAAATCAAGATTGCTGATTTGCAAGATATTATTTCTTCAAGGGGACGTCGCCTTGACATTCTAATCCAGGAACTGAATGAAATGGTGGAAAAGCATGGTGATGAACGTAGATCAGATATTGATCCAATGCCTCTATCTATGGATCGTGAAGACCTGATTGAAGAACGAGCTATCGTAATTACTCTAACCAATGACAATTACATTCGCCACTTGCCTGCTGAATCTTTCAGAATGCAGAATAGAGGTGGAAAGGGAATGAAGGGAGTCCAAACAAAAAATGAAGACTTCCCTACGACTCTGATGACTTGCTTTAGTAAAGATAGATTGCTCATTTTTACTAACAGACCTGCCACAAAGAAGGAGAAAGACGGCACCGAGAAACCGTATATAGAAGGACGAGTATACGGCTTGAGAGCTTGGGAAACACCACAAGGATCGCGAACAAGTAGAGGTGGCCATATTCGAAATGTAATTGGATTAAAAGATGATGAAACCGTCGTTTCAATTGTACCTTTAAGCAAAGAATTAATTGAAAATCCTGCAGATAATTATCTAGCATTCGCAACCCGTAAAGGAATTATCAAGAAGAGTCTTCTATCTCATTATATCAAAATTAATCGTAATGGAAAGAAAGCGATTAATCTGGCAGAGGATGATGAACTAATCTCTGTAAGGTCCGGTGCTGATGAGGATAATGTAGTGATGGTTTCGAGTAACGGGCTAGCCACTAGATTCTCACTAAGTGGAGTAAGGGCACAAGGAAGAGTCTCTAGTGGAGTCAGAGGATTAAAGTTGAAGGGAGATTCATCATTAGTTGGAATGATAATTACCAATGATGAAAATACAAGTGTACTCACATTATCTGAACAAGGAATGGGTAAACGGACTAGAATTGGAACTGGAGACTCAATACCATTAATGAGAGAAGGAGAACCAGTATTGGATTCAGAAGGTAAACAAAAGATGGGAACTGATGGGTATAGATTAGCCAAGAATAGAGGAGGATTAGGCGTTAAAACCATGAATCTAAATGAGGGAGATAGTATTGCGAGAGTACATCAAATTCCTGATTTAGAAGACCAATTATTCTTGCTTTCTAGGAAGGGTACAGTAATTCGAATATCTGCATCACAGACTAAAGAAACCTCAGGTCGTGCTTCAAAAGGGACTCGTGTAATGGAATTACGCAATAAAGAGAAAAACGGATTTAGTGACGAATTAATCTACAGTGCAAGAATGCCAGCGGATTTAGTAGAACAAATGATTACGGAAAAAACTAGTACTGATTCTAGTGAAGAGGAATAACTACCGCTTCTCTTAAGCCAGCATCTTAGGTGGGCAAGAGTATTGCGGCAGTCGCATAGCCTGGCCATTGCGCTGGATTGCTAATCCAGTGGTGTCTCACCTCGAGGGTTCAAATCCCTCCTGTCGCGCCATTAATCGAAGAATTCGTCTAAATCATCGTCTTGGCTAGCAGAATTACGATCTCCTACTTTCTCTAATAAGAAATTCAAACGACGACGAATCTTCCTATTTTTATTGATAACCATAGGTACAGCAATCAGATTAATTGCGATTATCACGATAGCAGCCAATGAAGAGGTTTGAAAATTTTGATCCGAAATATCTTCAAGAAAACTATTCATCCAATCATTCTCGTGATTTCTATCAGGAGTTACTACATCTGGAATCAAATGAGGATTAGCTTCCCAGAACATATCTGTGATTAGAATTGAGGCAGTATTGTCATTTCGAACAATATAGTCAGAATTTCCAACTGCATCTTCTGGAATTAAAATGTAATGGTATGTTTGGCCAATTGAAAGTCCATCTTGTCCTGAAGCTTGTACTTCAGTATACGATTGAGATGTTAATGGCTCCCCCCATAATCCGGTCAATATAGGATCAATGAATTCTACTGATTGGGGTAAATTCTGTGTACGATATAATGACCAAGTAACATTTTCCTCATCAGGCAATCCATCTCCATCTTCATCAGGAATTTCGGGATAAATCCAAGTTACTGTTATCGAATGAGAATCTGATTCATTTCCTTGAGATATATCATAATCATAGGAAAGAGATATTCGAATATCTTGCATCTCATAATCAGGTGGATGGGAATCACCGCATTGAAGATCCGGATTCCCTACATCTTTGAAACCTGTAACATTGCCATGAGTATAATCTACCAGTCCTTGATGATCAATTGCTGCAAGGATATAACTTGCACATTTTCCTTCTTCTAAGGGGTTAGGATCTTTCCACTCTGTTTGATTACCGGGTAGATCAACAACAAAATTTTGTGTCACTGTTGATTCAAAATCATCCAAATTTTCATACGGCCACCTAAACGGGAATTCCACTCTCTTGTAAACTCTCCAACCTCCAAAATAAGGATCTTCAATTGGACCTTCTGAATCCCAAAGAAGAGTAAGTTCCCCACCTTCGGATTTCTCTGTTCTAAGATTTATAGGCGTTACATTTACTGGAGCCATATCTCCTACCAACATAATCGAACCACTAGAAACACCATTCAAACGAAGATGAAACGAATTATTTGATTCAAAGGCTTCGAATAAATCATTTGTATCTAGAGGAGATAACACGCCTGATGAACCATTAATTACATGCATTGCAACTACGGAAGCAGGACTAACACTGCTAGGGATTAGATGGCTAATATTTCCCCAGAAATCAATGAAATCTACATTCAAATCTTGCCCGTTAGTAGGATATAATCTGAAGTCAAAAGAGCGCAAAGGAGTCTTGCCTATATTTACAGCTTGAGCATGAACAATAGTTTCAGGGAATGAAACATCAAGGATTTCAAAGTCCATCTCCTCTACTGAAACTGCTTCACCAGATGTAACAATAGGCATATCTTGGAACTGAATTCTGTTTAAAATTTTGACATTTCTAGTAGAAACTTCATCGAAGTCTGTAGGGCTCATCAAACTGTGACGGACATGAAGGGTAATCTGATGATTACCCATAGGAAGTGTTGTAGTTAACACTCGACCATATCCAATTGTTTCAATATAGTCAATTTTCCAAGTATAATTTACAGGTAATGGAGAATCAGGAGCTACTCCTGCTACAAACATAATGGGTTCACCGGTCTCAAATGTAATATCATCAACAGGTGGAACTGCAACATATGCTCCAGTAGATGTTTGATTCATCATAATCTGAGTTTCAAAATAATTGTTAGCAGGATCAATATCAATTGAATTAGTTGACGAAGTAGTGGTAGCATTCACTACAAATAACCCTAAATGATTAAGTGGAAAAATACATGAAACCAATTCACCTGGATCTATTCTCTTAGTACACGATTCTGGATATCCTTCAACTAATGAATATCCACTTGAAATATTGAATAATTCAATGTTTAATGTAGCATTCCAAGGCATATCTCCATCATTTCGAAGTTGAACTTTCAGGGAGTCTTCTCCATAAGGAAATTTGACGAAATTCTCAAATCCTACTTGCACTACAACTTCATCTCCCCTAGCAGGAGAAATTCCAACTAAAACAATATCCACATCATCGCTAACCTCGACTCTAACTGTTTCACCCAGATTATTCCAAGGATTAGGATCTGCTACAGATTGGACCCATAAGTCAACATCATAAAGACCCTCAGAAGGAAATTGAATATCTGGAATAGCTAATTGAAGGGAAGATGATGATCCTGAAACCGTAACTGAAGATGATGACTCAGAAATAAGAAGATGAGGGAGAACTAAATCTGCTCTAACACAATGAAGACCTTCTTCCATCTCGGAAAAATCCATTTGAATTGAGATATCGCTACCATTAGATAGCCAATCATATGATCCGGAATTAGAAGAATCTACTATTGAACCCGTAATAACCTGCCACCTCAAAGAATATGTTTCCCCATCCGATAAGGATGTAGCATTGAATGTAGCATTAATTACATCATTTAGTGCATATGCCTCAACAGTAACGTATGGAGGGACTGTATCAGCAGGAGGTATAGGGTTCTCAAAGAAACCTGCTCCAACAAACATACAGAACTGAGAACTCCCCATAGGAACATCTACTTGGTTTAATGTCCAACCAACAGTAACTAATTCGTCTACTGGCCAACCTATCGATGTGACTGAGATTTCTGCTGGATAATTTATTCCGGGATTAAGAACCTCATCTGAATCTAGATTATTAGAATTGTAAATAATGTCTTGAAAGAATTCATCAAGATAGAATTTCACAGCTAATTTATCATCCGCAGGACGAATATCTTCTGATGAAAATCTAAACACTACAGTATAAGTTTGATTTGTATATTCTACAGCATAGAATGGATCTACAAAGGAAATTGTGGTTGTTTCCTGAGGATTAAGTGTAGGAACAGAAGTTTGTCGAGAAAACAAAACGGAAGGACATGTGGATGTAGAGACATGATCTCCCAGACAAACTTCAGCAACGATTGTCCTCCCACCAATCGGAGTGCTTGCATTACTCTGAACCTTTACTTCTAAGAAAATTGGGTCCCAAACGCTGTAATGTGCTTCGCTAATGGGGTCAATACCATCTGTAATCATAAAATCTTGAATATTTCTAGAACTAGTCGCTTCAGTTGCAGGTAATAGAGGTAAAGAAGACATCAAAAATAGTACCAAAACAAGTGGGACAGAGCGGATAAATCTAGAAGATGAACCAGCCGCTGGTCCCGCCATGAGTATGTTTAGCCGCTCGTGTGGTAAATAATCAACGCCCTAATACTACCCTGAGTATAGCCAAATCAAGTTTCAATGTCATCTTCCAGTATCTCTGTTAGCAAGGGTTCATGTCCTCCCCAAAGAATTGAGTTTCATGCGGAGAGAGTTTCGCTCTGACGAAGGAGGGCTCACAGCAGTCATTGAGTTCCTCTCAGCCTTCGTTCTCTTCCTCGTTATTGTGTCAGCTTTCCTAAGTCTCAGTCGGCTTAGCCTAGGCCCAAATGACCCCATGATCGATAGACTAGATGAACACGCATCAGATGGAATCATGCGTCTAACATCTAGTGAAGGGTGGATGACACCCTATTTCGAGGGAATTAGAGATGAACCTAACGGTACAGAAAATTGGCATTATGCTAACGCTAGCCAATTATTACGCTCAGATGTGCTACCTGGAATCGCTAATTTCAATGGACATTTAGACCCTGAACGCATTATTGCATTGAATAATATCACTGAAACCCAATTAAAAAATGGATTAGGATTCCCAAATTATGCTTCGATTAACCTTTCAATAACAATACTAAACAGTCCGTATGAAGAACGAAATGGAATGTCATTATTCCTTGATGGGACTCCAAGAAAGGCAGCACAGAATTCAGCCGCTTCATTTCGCATTTTACCAATGGGCAACGAAACAGTAGAAGTTAAACTCGAAGTACATGATGCAGGAGTAGTACCCCCAATTATGAGAATTACAGAATTTGTACCTAATCCCGAGATTGGAGAACCGGAATGGGCTGAAATACAAAATGAGGGAGGATTCGCAGTCGACCTCAATGGTTGGGGTATTTCTAGAAATGGATTTCTTACTCTAATTGGGCAAGAGGCATTACCTGGAGGGGGCCTACTACTACTTACTGGAGATTCAGAAACGATGGATACAGGAAACTCAAGTGTAGTCATTGATCTTGGACATACTGGAGTTCTTGGAAGAGGAATGATTGACGGTCTACATAATAATGCAGATAATCTCAAATTAACATATAATGAACCTGGTTTTTCGTATACACAAGAAGTAAATGTTGTCTCTTATGATTCAGATTGGGGATTCCAATCAGGCTTTAGTGCTAAATTAGATGCAAGCGGTTCCTGGGATGTCTCTCAAATTACTTCACCTGGCAACGTCTAACCAACTTCTTGGCGTGGACTTATGAACGGCGTGTTGTGTGTTAGGTCCGGTCACCATGCTGGGCAACGCCTCATATGAGCGTGATAGATGTATTACTGGCATACGTGGGCTTGATGAAATTCTTAGAGGAGGCATTCCTTATGGGTCGGCCACACTTGTTGCTGGAACTTGCGGTTCTGGAAAGACTACTTTGGGAATGGAATTTCTAATGAATGGTGCAAAATCAGGTGAAGCATGTGCACATTTTTCTGCTACTGAACCTTCTGTGAAACTACTAGAAAATATCAGACAGTACAGCTTCTTTGACATGACTACCGTAGACAGAGGACTGATCAATGTTTTTGATATGGATGTTCTTTTCTCATGGTTAGGTTTAGACAAAAGTACATTCACTCTGGACGATATTGATGCAATGGTCAAAGCAATTACAGATATTGTAAATACAATCGGAGTAACTCGATTAGTCATAGATTCAGTGACTTCTCTTTGTTATAAAATTCCAAATGAACAGTTGATTAGAGATTTCCTGTTTAAGTTAGGAAAATCACTCTCAACCTTGGGTTGCACTACATTATTAATCGCAGAAATTACATCTGTAGGTGGAACTGCTCACCGTTCAGCATTTGGAGTTGAAGAAGCTATTGCGGATGGAATTATTGTTCTTGGAGATGTAGAACGAATGGGTAATCTTCTACGATATCTGCAAGTTGTCAAGATGCGTGGAACCGATCATAGCAGGGCCAAATATGCTCTAGAAATAACCAGAAGTGGTGTGATGCTAACTCCAATGCTTAAGTGGGGTGTTAGTCAATGATTGAATTTGATTTAGGTATTGCAGAACAATTAACTCAAGTTACTACTACATCTAGTGTTCAAGTTAGAGTAGGAACAAGTAACTCTGATCTCGTAATTGCATCAATTATTCAACCACTAATGCAAAATTTTGGTATGGGAGGAGTATATATTACCGCTTCTCAAACTGCTCCAAATGTTATAGAAATGATGAATACAATCGGCATAGATGTATCTCCAATTCATTTCATTGATTGTGTATCATCCGGTATACTTGGAGGTACTCAAAA
The DNA here is from genome assembly GCA_002502625.1 of Euryarchaeota archaeon UBA125. GTDB lineage: Archaea > Thermoplasmatota > Poseidoniia > Poseidoniales > Thalassarchaeaceae > MGIIb-N2. The sequence continues at coordinate 13,251 of DAPV01000062.1, read as the reverse complement.
TCCATATTCAAATATTGGCTACATCGATAGCCCTATTATGCTTGAATCAATGATGTTGAGAACGCTGCATCATCTTGAGAACTCTCAAATTCAACAAAATTTTGTAATTTTAGATTCAGTAAATGCTCTTTCAATCTATAATGAAGAAAGAATTTTGGCAGAATACCTTCATACATTCATCAATACATGCAAAAATCGTCAAGTTCTAAGCCTCATTGTTAACGTACCGGATCAAACACCTGCAGGAGTTCTTTCTAATCTTGACTTGTATTGTAGTGACCTAATAGATAGAGGACAAGTAGTTATTTCTTGAGGGATTCGGATGACAATAAATTTTGATTCAGATGATGAAGACTTCTATGGAGATATGGGGTCTATTGGCTCTGTAAAATTCGATAGAATTCTAACAGGTACGCCTCACAATACTGGTAGCATCCCAAGAGGATTCACTCTTCTTGGATACGGAAACACAGGTGCAGGAATCGATCTTTTTGCAAAGCAATTTGTTTCTGTAGCCGAAGACCCGGAAAATACAATTTTAGTTTCTACTTCAGAAACAACATCCGAAATTTTATCTGTTTACAAAAAATATGACTGGCCTACAGAAATTCGTGTTCGTACCATGGGTGAGGAGTATAATCGAGAAGTACTAACAAGAGAACTTGAAGCTTCAAAATATAGAATAGAAGGATTTTCTCTTAGCGATATACAAAAATTAGCACAAACTCGGTTCGTAGACCAAAAATCTCACGATTTTCTCACTGATTTAACTACTCAAGTTACTTCTCTTGGGCCTTACTTTCGTGCAGCGATAGATAGTCTAGATTTCTTTTACAGCAGATTTGATCCAAGTAGGGTCACATCTATGCTAAGAATAATGCAAGCACATGCCCAACGAAATCGAGGTCTTCTTCTATTAACAGTTAGTGGAGATGCAGTAGAAAAGAGTACTGAACGTGAATTGATGGCAATTTGTGACATTGTAATGGAATTCGAAGTAGGGATGAGAGGTTCCGATTTCGATACTAGAATGGTTATTCGACGATTTAGAAACTCCCCCGAAAATCTGGCATTCATCACTTTCAGAGTAACCCCGGAAGAAGCGATTACCCCAGAGACTGTAGAACGAGTAGCATAACTCGCCCAACCTTCAAGTCATTCAACCTCTAGTGCAGGTCATGAAGAACCCGGGGAGCTCTCAAGAAGCTGTAAGCCCGGTTATCGCTACAGTTCTTCTTTTGGCTATCACTGTACTGCTCACAAGTGGGATATACATCATGGTACAAGATGCTGTGCAAGCCCCGGACAAAGGCACACCATATGGACAATTAACATCACAATCTCTGGATAATGGATTCCAAGTTGTCAGAGTTTCTGATTTATCTAATGAATTAATGATCAATACGATAAAATTCCAGATTATTTCCAATAATGGTACGATTATAGAAGGGTTAGCCAATGACGCGACAGTATACGGTGCCATCGGATCTGATGTTACTTTCCAAGATAGAGACGCAGGTCTAACGCTTAACCGAGGAGATTATTTCATCATCAATGCAACAGCAATAGGTTCAGATGAAGGTGGTTGGACATTTAGACTAATATTCATGGGATCTGGAACACGTGGAACTGCAGATCTAGGACAAGTAATTCTTCCTGCAACTGAACTGTAATTAAGCGAAGAATCAAACATTAAAACCGATACAGATTAACATGAACGATGATAGAGACGAAGACTCTATTCAATCGATTCAACCCTCTAATTTCCAAGACGTGACTTGGTTTTTAGCCCCTTCAAAGTCCCATATGATAAGATGGATATTGTTAGCATCGATGTCAGATAAAAAAACAAGAATTTCTTTTTCAGGTAAGCCAGGAGAAGATATTTATTCAATGGCAAACTGTATAGAAAGATTAGGAATTGAGATAAAAAAGAGTGAAAAATACTGGGAGATTCATGGTAAAGGAACTAATGGATTTTGCCTTCCGAATGAAACTCTAGATTGTAGGAACTCAGGTACTACTATGCGTTTTCTAATCCCACAAGTAGCATGTTTTTCTTCTTCAGTTATTCTAGATGGGGACTGGACGCTACGAAACAGACATCTTGAATCTTCCACTAATTCTATTGAAAAATTAGGAGCCGCTGTTGAAATGTCTGAAGGTAAAGGAGCACCATATTCTATTTCAGGACCATTAAACCCTGGAACTGTAATCTTAGACACTAGCACATCCAGTCAATCACTTTCATCACTTGTTTTACTAGGGCCCAGAATGTCCGGCCCGATTGAAGTAATTACAAAGGGGAAAACAGTATCTAATCGTCACGCTGCTTTAACATTCGAAATAGCAAAACAAACCGGATCTAAAGCAATTTGGAATGAGAAAGAAAATATCATTATCCAACCGTGGACTCCTATATGTCCTGAAAATGTAATAATACCATCAGATCTAAGTCTTGCAGCGTTTGGATTAGTTTTAGCAACTGTCCATGATACTAGTCTTGATATTGTAAATCCACCAAATCCAAAGGATGGAATAGGTGCTGAGATTCTCTATGAAATAATTGAAAATAAACCTACAAAAGAGATGCATTTAGATTTGCTGAATTGTAATGATTTACTTCCTGCATTATCTGCTTATCTTGCTTTAGGCCCTGGGGGACAGATTAGAAATGCCTCACACGCTAGATTCAAAGAATCAGATCGTATATCAAAAACAATAGAGATGCTATCTCATTTTGGGTTACAAGTAAATGAATGTGAAGATGGTATCCAAACTGAAGGAAGACAGATACCAACGATTCCAGAAAATATAGTCAATGTATATAGAGATCATAGATTATTCATGACTGCTGCATGTATTGCGAGTAAAACCGGTGGAAAGCTAACGGATAAAGGAATCTGGAGAGTTACAGACCCATTATTTCCACAACAAATTGGTTTTGATTAATTCCTAATTCTTACCATAATATGATCATCTTCACCAGATGGAGGTTCAATCCAATCAGGATCTCCAGGCAATACAAGACTGCGCCCTATTGAATCAAGTATTTCAGCTAGTTCAACTTGAGAATCAGAAAGCTCATTCCAAGGAATTGAGCCATCTCTTAATCTGAACCAACGGCGAAGTGTTTGCATTGCTCTAACGCTACGCTGCCATAATCTAAGATGTAATCTGGCACCTACACTCCATAATGGCATGATAATAAACGCAAGAAGTAACCATGGTACAGAAGTAATTGTAGGTTTGAGGAAACCAAGAGTTCCTTGTTCTAGTATAGCCCAAACTGGACTAGATGTACCAGCTAGAAGCCATGCAATTGGAAATGAAACCAGAATCCACCAAATAGGAAGGAGCATAAAGGCCACAGCTATTTTCTTTGTACCCAAAGCATAGGGTTCATCTTCTGCCGATTTAGCAGCGATTGGTCCAGCAATACGATATGGAGGATAAGATCCTATTAACGCACTCCATGTTATTAGTCCAAGCATCCAAATCCAGCACCAGATAAACTGAATCATAGCAGAAAACATAGAAAATATACCAGGTCGTTTATTCCTATCATATAATTCATATTCAGATAATCCGTAAGATTGCATCCTCTTTGCATGAAGTTCAACTTTTGAGCGTAATTCATTCGCCCTATTAGGTTCAGTTTCTTGTAAATACAACCAAGCAGCACGCATTCTACGAGCGCCTAAAACTGCTTCTTCGAAGGTTGCCTTTCGACTTCTACCGTCTGCTCTATTTCTATGAACAGATACTAATCCACGTGTCCTCCAAAGCAACTTTCTATCTTCCCAGGATTCTAAACCATGGCTAGTTCGTTGTAATTCACCACCTAAATCCTCAGTTACATATTGAACCCAAGCTCGATCATTTGCATCCTCTTTCCCAAAATCTGAGATCATTTGTTCAGATGGCTCTGGAGCCCCATCTTCTCCTGGAAGAGGGGGGATACTCATTGGCGAATGAACTTCAACTAATGCACGCTCTCTAAATCGATTAGGATCAGAATAATGCAAACCTACTGGAACTAGAACAGGTTCAGTAACACCTTTCTCACGTGCTCTTCTAATTGCGAGTAACAACATTCTGGCTGGACCTGTTTTTACTCGCTCAGGCTGACTAGATAGATGGGAAACACCCTCGGGAAAAATCACACATCTTCCTTGATCTACCAATATATCTCCAACAGTATCAATTACAGCTTGATTACCCTTTTTTCTATCTCCTTCAATTTGTTTTTTATCTATAGAACGATAGATAGGTCTAGCGCCAGCTGCTTTCATTACTTTACCTAATATCGGGACTTTGAATAGAGTATGTTTTGCAATAAACGTAATTTGTCCAGGTAATGTAGAAATCATTACTAATGGATCAATAAGAGAACCTGGATGCCATGCAGCGAATAAAACACCTCCTTCTTCGGGGATATTATCTGTCTCAATTGCCCCATGTTCTCGAAACCATGTTTCGCTAATTTCTTTCGCTACCCATCTCACGGTCCGATAAGATCTAGATGGAGTAGACATAGTCTATCGGAGTATGTCAACACAAATAGCACAATCGTTAAAAAAATATTTTTTAACCCAAACGACCAAAATGATCGTCTAATTGAGAAATATCCATTTTCAGAACGGTAGGTCTTCCATGGACGCATGCCCATGGGTTCTCAATAGTGGACATATCAGCCAGTAAACGTCTCATTTCTGCTAATTCAAGCCGTTGATTTGCCTTCACTGCGCCTCGACATGATTTCATGAATGCAATTTCGTCCTGAATTCGATCTACACTATCCAAAACCATACTATCTGATTCATTAATATCAGATAATAAATCTCGGATAAAGCCCTTTAATCTTTTATCGCCAAGCAATAATCGAGGTACTGAATGGATTTCTTTTACCGAATCTGTTCCGAATTTGAAACCTAATTCACTCAATAATTCTCTATTTGTCTCGATTAATCCCTTTTGACTTGCTGTTAATTCAATTTCTAACGGTTGGATAAGAGGTTGTGATTCCCAAGATGACATATCGTTACGTAATCGTTCATATCTAATCCTCTCATGCAAAGCATGTTGGTCAACAACAAATAGTGAATCGCCACCTTGCGCCAAGATGTAGGTGTCAGCAAATTGAGAAAGAGGTTCCATCGCAGGAACATCAGTTACAGGACCAATGAATTCAGGCTCAGAAATAGGGGAAACTGGATCACCGCTGCTGGAATAACGGTGCAATGCTCTTTCAGCTACTGAAAGTGCTGGTGAAATAGGCATTGAGTCGAGACCCGGTAAGATCTCCTGTACTGCAGGAGAATGAGATACCGGCCTAGGGCGTGGATTTTCAGAATTCAAATTTGGAGATACTGGTTGATTAAATCTAGTTTGGACTGAGGTTGCCGCCTCAATCCAAGCAGGCTGATTAGTTTCATCAGGATATTCTTTAGGGATTTTTTCAACAGTTCCAACAGAACCTAATGGAAAGTTTTCAGATGGAGGAGCACCTGTAGGAACAGAAAGTAATGTATGAGAAATTCCTCTCTCAAGTCTCTCCAATATTCTCCATGAGTTTTGTAATCTAACTTCTCTTTTTGTCGGATGAACATTGACATCAACCTCATCATTGGGCATATCTAAAAATAAAACACAAACAGGATGCCTGCCGACCATTAAACGAGTTTGGTAACCCTTTCTGATTGATTGTAAAAAGGGAGTAGAAGCAACTGCTCGATTGTTAACAAAAACGTGAATATCATCAGATCGACCTCTATCAACTGATGGAGGTGATATCCATCCTCTCCATCTTTCTTCACCCGGAGCGGATTCATCTAAATCAGGACTAACAAGAGGAATAAGACGTTCGGAAGATCCTCCTAGTACATCATAAAGACGAGATTCTGGAGTTGTTGGCCCAGGCGATGAAAGTACTATTCGGTCATCGACTTTTACTGAAAAACCAACTTCAGGATGAGCAAGTGCATATGCTAATACAACATCAACTATAGCAGCAGTCTCGGTAGATGGACGCCTTTGGAAAGCCATTCTTGCAGGAACTGAGGCAAAGATATCCCTGACTTCTATTCTGGTTCCAATTGACTTACCAACAGGACCAATTGGTAATACCTTTCCATCTTTTACTTCTATGAAAGAACCTTCTTCGTCGGCTAATTTCGATTCTATTCGTAGATGACTAACAGAACCTATTGCTGCCAAAGCTTCACCTCTGAAACCTAAAGTTCCTATTTTAGAAAGATCTTCTGATGTCCTCAATTTACTAGTAGCATGTCGATTGACTGCTAATGTTAATTCAGATCTTGGTATTCCATGTCCATCATCTTGTACTGAAAGACGAGAAAAACCCCCTCCTTCAACAACAATATTGATGTTAGTTGAACCTGCATCTAAACTGTTCTCAACTAATTCTTTGACTACCTGAGCAGGGCGCTCTACTACTTCTCCTGCTGCAATTCTCCCGATAGTGGCATCATCAAGTTGTTTGATAGAGTTACGAGTCAAAAAAAATCACTCCTCAACCCAATCCGGCATTTTCTCTTTTCCTTCTTCTTCAGCTTTTAGAGCATATAAGGCATCTAACGCTTCACGAGGAGTCATCAAATCAGGATCTAAAGCCGAAAGGCGTTCTAACAGATCTTTCTGCTTGGTAGATAAGATTGGAACATTAGTAGCAGAAGTTTGGACTACATTTGGCTGTTGATGCACCGTCCATCCAAATACAGAAGATTGCCCATCTGGTCTTGAAAGTGGGATTCCTTTTCCTCCAGCTCTAGCTCCCTCGGCTTGTTGTTCCAAGAAAATCAACAAATCTCTTGCTCTTTCAATAACTGAAGTGGGCAATCCTGCAAGGGATGCAACTTGAACTCCATATGAATCATCACAAGGCCCATCAGAAACAGTATGCAAGAATGTCAATTCACGATCAATTTCAGCCACCTGAACATGAATATTGAATAAGCTGTCTATTTCACCTTCTAATCCTATTAATTGATGATAATGAGTTGCAAATAATGACCTTGAACCAATTCTCTTTGCTAAATCTTCAGTCACTGACCATGCAATTGCTAGGCCATCAAATGTAGATGTACCTCGGCCTACTTCATCAAGAAGAACTAAACTTCGGGAGGTTGCACGACGGAGAATATGTGCGACCTCTATCATTTCCACCATAAATGTAGATCTTCCACGACGTAGATCATCATGTGCTCCAACTCGAGTAAATATTCTATCAATCAGGCCAATTTTAGCCTTTGAAGCAGGAACGAAAGAACCAGCCTGAGCAAGAATAGAAATCAATGCTGTTTGACGTAAATAAGTTGATTTTCCACCCATATTCGGTCCAGTTAACAATAGAAATTTTCGGTTTTTAGCAAATTTAGTATCATTAGGTACAAATCCTTCTAATTCTTCTAAAACCGGATGTCTGCCATCGGTAATATCTAATCTATCATCTTCAAAAATCTCTGGCCGAACCCACGATTTTCTACGAGACTGTTCAGCGAGGGAGCATAAAACATCTATCGAAGCAATGCTTCTAGCTATTTGAGATAAATCTGAACTTTGGCTCTTTATTCGTTCTCTTAACTCTAAAAATAAGCGATATTCAAGATCATTTTCTCTACCACCTGCATTTAGAATAATGTCTTCCCATTCCGCTAACTCATCCGTAGTATATCGTTCCGCATTTGTCAATGTTTGACGTCTTCGATACTCATCTGGAACCTTATCAGTGTGTACTTTAGTAACTTCAACAAAATACCCAAATTGCCTGTTAAATTTAACTTTAAGCGAGGGGATATTCAATCTCTCCCTCTCTTTTTGTTCAAATTCCTTTAGCCAATCTTTTCCTTCACCCGATCGAATACGAAGTTCGTCTAATGAATCATTAATTCCAATCCTAAATAGTCCCCCATCACGTATTGTATGTGGAGGTTCATCTACCAATTCATTTTCAATCATTGACCTCACAAATTCTAATTTAGTGAGGTCTTCGCCTAAGGAAATAAGAAGTGCGTCAGATGATTCGTTGACTAATCCTTGCAGGCGAGGCATGCGACTAAGGGCATCAGAAATAGCAATCAAATCACGTGCATTAGCCCTATCATATGCTAAACGAGTTGAAAGTCTTTCAAGATCTCTCATAGACTGCAAACAAGATCTTATCTCAGCTAATCTCTTAGAAGCACGAACTAAAGAAGAGATGGCCGAATGACGTTCAGCGATTCGATTCTTATTCATTAAAGGTCGAAGTAACCATTCCCTTAACATTCTTCGACCCATCCATGTTCGGGTTTGGTCAATAGCATGAAGAAGAGAACCCGTTCGCTCTCCTAGTAGTGTTTGTGTCAATTCTAAATTCTTCAAAGTAGTCTGATCAAGAGACATATATTCTGAATCATCCTCAATTGAAATCTCTCTCAGAGGTACAGCATCAATCAAATGAAGAGAAGAAATGTAAGATGCTCCAAGACCACAAGCTTCCATCCCATATGGGCGAGAATCAAGATCTATTGAACCTAAATCTGCCACTTCAAGATGATGACGTACCACTTCTATTCTACGCTTAGGAGGACAATCATGAGTAGAAATAGAGAGTTGGTCTACATCCATGATAACTGAGCGTAATGACTCATTTACTGCATCTTTACCAGTTGTAACCAATTCTGCAGGTGACCATCTTAGCATTTCGTCTCTAAGTCTATCAAAACGAGAAGGTCCAGAGAACTGCTGCGCCCATGCTCTACCAGTAGAGGTATCAAGTAAGGCAAGTCCTAACGAATCAGATTTTAGGACTACTGATGCAAGTAACGCTGAACCATCTTCACCAATCAAGGAATCTTCGTATAATGAACCCGGAGTATAAACTCGAGAAACTACTCTTCGAAGTATTTTCTCTCCAGGAAGAGGCTCTGATGCTTGCTCACAGACAGTAACTTTGTGACCAGACTGTACCATTTTTCGTAAATAGTCTTCAACACTATGCCAAGGAATGCCAGCCATTGGAACAGGGTTCTCAGCATTCTTATCTCTACTTGTCAAAGTAATTCCAAGAACCTCGGACCCTAAAACCGCATCTTCGTAAAACATCTCATAGAAATCACCCATTCTGAAAAAAAGAACGGTATCAGGATATTCTTGCTTGATTTCCCGATATTGATCAAGCATCCCGGGTCCCTTGCTGGCCATTCTTGCACCTCCAAATAACGCGTGACCATCTGCGCACGCCAGCGAGGCATGATGAACATAACGCTAAGAAAAAGAGAAATTTAGAACTAATAAAGTAACTAAATCACCATGCATCGAAACCCATAACTTGGAAATTACGTGCTAAAACTAAACAAGCTCCTGCTGCAATTGCTAAGAAAATACCATCAAAAAGAAGAGACGGGCGGAGTATTGGATTGGACAGCGAAGTAGAATCAATTACTAATAGACGATCTCCATTGTAAATTACATGTATGGTATCTCCATTTGAAACAGCAGATTGGGCAGAGAAATCTTCCGGGGATTCAACACTGAGGCTTTGGATAGAGCCATCTGCATCTAGAATAATCACATTCGATTCTTCTCCAAATACCCATAATCTTCCTTCTGAATCAACTGTTGAGGCTGAACCTCCTCCAATACTTATCTCTGATGATACTGATAAATCGTCTCCAATTAGAGTTAATTTATCAGAAGAAACAGCAAAACCCATGAGATTTTGATCATCTGAAATATGAACTGAATGATATGCAGCACCTATACTATGTTGAACTAAAGTTGCCTCAGGAGCAAAACCTAGAGACGCCGAAGCTACAAAAAGAACTTCTCCAATATCTGACGGAGAACCAGGATTGGAAAATACTGACGAGATACCTCGAACTATTGCTAAATTTCCAGAATCATCAACATCAAAACCTGTGAGAGTAATGGAAGTATCTCCGACATCAGCGGCAAAACTCAATGGATTCTGAATTCTGGAATCAAATGAACGAAGTTCTACATTTTGTCCTCTTTCAATCAAAATCCATCCTGATGAACCATCTTCTGCATGAAGGTCCAATACTTTGTCCTCTGCCTGTAATATTGGAATAGATGTTAGATCTTCACCTACAATTCTCACTAATAGTCCAGATTCTCCACCTACTAACCAATCTGAACCGAAAGAAGAAACTACTGTTGGTTCAGATGTTGTAGAAATTTCTACAACATTTGAACCTTGAATTCTGAATAATCTGTTAGTTCCCGAATCGTCGATAACTGCTAATGAACTACCATCTTCTGCGAAATCCATAGACAGAATGGAACTTCCTTCAGGTAAAGTCGGATGATTTTCAGTACCAGACGGAATTACATCTGCAACCTGAATTAAGGCTGCACCCAGTATCATAACCATCACAAATGCAATCAACGAAAGCCATTGCCCTTCACCTTCCTCGGTCAGAAGCACTGTGAATAGACCTTGGCTAGAACCAGTTGCCATAGAATAGTGTGCCACGGGTCGGTTCTTGAAGCATAGCCTACTATCTCACCTAAACTGACTCATCTACTAGAATCACTGTGTAGAGAGGGGATTAAATAGAGACTGTAAGTCGCCAGTACCCGAGAGGGATTCTAATGGCACGTAAGCCCGCTAAGATGTATCGTCAAGTGAAAGGTCAATCTTTCACACGTCGCAAGTATACAGGTGGGGTTCCGAACAATAGAATCCTAAGATTCCATATGGGAAATCGTACTCGAGCAGAAGCGGGTAAATTCCCAGTAGTCTTACACTTAACGGTAAACAATGCTTGTCAAATCAGACACACTGCTCTCGAAGCAGCAAGAATGATTTCTAACTCTAGAATTAGAACTGGAGCAGGGGAACAAGGATATGCTCTAAGAGTTCACACATATCCTCATCAGATCCTTCGAGAGAATAAGCAAGCAACTGGAGCAGGAGCTGATCGTGTTTCGCAAGGTATGCGTCAATCATTCGGAAAAAATGTAGGCACTGCTGCACGAGTGAAAAGAGATCAATGTATTATCTCTATTCAAACTGATCCTGAATTCTATCTTGATGCACGTGATGCTCTTCGTAAAGCAGGAATGAAGTTTCCATCATCAACAAAGATTCGTCTAATTGAAGGCGCAGAACTTCTCAAAGGTCTAGTCTAGACGTCGAATTCAATACTTATAGCCAAAGTCGATAGTCATGTACTCCGAAGCCGAAGCAGTGACGATGCTTGAAGAAAGCGTCCGTACCGCCCCAGTTATTTGGAAAGGAGAATATCCATATTTCATTCACCCACTAACAGATGGAGTCCCTCGAGCTCCAAGTGACCTTCTTGCTGCTGCCCGAGATTTATTGCTCCATAGAATAGATTGGGAAAATATTGATCTTATTTTGTCAATAGAAGCAATGGGCCTTCCATTAGCATCTGTTCTTTCTGTAGCCACAGGAATTCCAACAGTAGTTGCTAGAAAACGCTCTTATGGTCTAGATTTTGAAACAGTTGTAGATCAAAGTACAGGTTATTCAAAGGGTTCAATCTGGATTAATGATGTAAATCCTCAAGAAAAGATACTCGTAGTAGATGATGTAATTTCTACTGGAGGAACTATGGAAGCAGTACTCTCTTCATTAGAAGCAAGGGGAGCTATTCTATCAGAAGTTTGGACTATTTTCGAGAAAGGTGATGGCATGAAGAACCTAATTAACAAACATAATTGGCCTCTAAAAAGCTTAGTTCGAATAGAAATGAATGGTGCAGAAGTAAATATTCTACCATAATAAATTAGAAAATATCTCAAGGTTGTATTATCATGGATCTCTCTAGACATGAATTTGAACTCGATGACTTAGTCGAGAGAATCAAGAAAAATGATACTAAATTAGTTGCCCTTCAAGTTCCTGAAGGATTAAAAATGCAAGCTCTTGAAATGATGGATCAAATCGAGACTGAGACTTCTGCAAGAGTAGTTCTTTCAGCAGACCCATGTTATGGTGCTTGTGACTTAGTTCATGATAAAATGCAGAATATAGGAGTTGAATTAGTTGCCCATATGGGGCATTCTCAAATGAATATTGATTCTGGAATGCCGACACAATTTATCCCTGTAACATACGATGGTAGTCCAGAAATTGCACCTGTAATCCCATATCTTAACGCTCATCGACAGATTGCATTTGAGAGAATAAATAACCCCTCAAATCCAGTTGAAGATGAACTTGAAGCGATTGATAAATTTCAAGACATGGTAGGTAGAATTGCTCCTCTAACTGATACTAAATTAGGATTAGTTGGGAGCATTCAACATTTGCATCTCTTGCCAACGTACAAAAAATATTTCGAAGAAGCAGGATTTGACGTAACGATTCCAGTTGGAGGTGCTCGTTTGTCCTTCCCAGGACAGGTTCTTGGGTGCAATTATTCGGGAGACGACCCTACTGTTGGACACTATATTTTCCTAGGAAGTGGAGATTTCCATCCAATCGGACTTGTACTTCATACCGGCAAACCGCTTGCTATGCTAGATCCATATACCGGTGAAGCAACTGAAATGGGAAGAGAAAGAATTGAACGAATTCTAAGACAGAGATCAGGACTCATTATGTCTTCAATGGATAAGAATAGATTTGGAATACTAATCGGGGCGAAACCAGGTCAAATGCGTCGTAATTTAGCACTTAGAATGAAAAATAAACTAGAAAAACATGGTAAAAAAGGATATTTGCTAGCCATGGAACATGTAGGTCCAGAATTAATTGATTTTTATCCTGTTGATGTTTTCGTTAACACAGCATGCCCTAGAATTGCGATTGATGATGCTGTAAAGTATGCTAAGCCGATGATTACTCCATACGAACTTGAAGTAGTATTGGGCGAAAAAAAGTGGGAAGATGGATATAAATTCGATGAAATCCCATAATTTCTTCATCGATATCGTCATATCATCTGAGTACAACGGACAATTATGTCGGATAGAGATTGGTCCACAGTAACCTTCGAAAGAAGATTGCAAATGGTATATCACGGCATTATTATCGTAGCAATGGTTATCCTTTCCGCTCACTTATTAGAAAGTGTGCTAAAACCACTTTTTCTTGCATTTGGGCTATATTTTGTCTTAAAACCAGGAGCAGACTGGTTAAACAACCATGGTTTCAATACCTTACAAGCAAATGCGACAATGCTTCTTCTATTGATACTAGCACTTTCTCTCATAGGCTTATTTGCTTGGTTACAAGTAGATTCATTTCTTTCA
>DAPV01000097.1:3389-4618 GCA_002502625.1 Euryarchaeota archaeon UBA125 | reverse complement strand
TTATCGAGATAAAATTCTACTTCCTGTTGATTTAGCGATTGAAATCGAAGATAGAAGGGTCGCAATTTCTCTCGAAGAATTACCTACTTCTGCTCCAATATATGATATCGGTATTGCTACATTACAGGCTCTCTATCCTGTGATCAGAAATGCAGGATGTGTCTTATGGAACGGACCAGCATCATATTTTGAGAAGGAAAACTTCGCCTTCGGAACGATTGAGATCCTAAATATGATTTGTGAATCAACTGCATTCACAATTGTGGGCGGAGGACATACTAGTGCTCTAGTTTCACAAAAGAACCTTGTCGATAAGGTAGATCACAATAGTACAGGTGGAGGAGCATGTCTTACAATGTTGGCAGGTGATTCTATGCCTGTAATCGAATCACTAAGAGTTTCTGCCCGACTTTTTGGTGACAAAATATGAATTCTGAAGGCCCTCAGCGAATAGTCTGCTTGACCGAAGAACCTACAGAAATCCTCTATCTTCTTGGTGAGCAACATAGGATTGTAGGAATTAGTGTCTATACTGTCAGACCAGAAGAGGCAAAAGAAAACCATCCTGCAGTCTCTGCATTCATAGACGGTAGTGTCAGAAAAATTTGCAATCTTGAACCCGACCTAATCATCGGGTTTAGCGATATACAGGCAGATTTAGCAGCCAAACTAATCCGAGCAAATCAACAAGTTCTGATTTTTAATCAGAGGAGTATAGATGAGATATTGGAAGTAATTCTCACAATAGGTAGAATTGTATCTGCCGAAGATAGGGCTAGAGAATTAGTAAGAAGTTACAAAACTAGGATAGAGGAAGTAAAACAAAGGAGTCTAGAACTTGAATATCGGCCTAAAGTCTACTTTGAAGAATGGGATCAACCAACCTTCTCTGCAATAAGGTGGGTTAGTGAAATAATTGAGATTGCTGGAGGTGATGATGTGTTCTCAGAGAAGTCTTTTGGAAAGCTAGCAAGTGAAAGAGAGATTCAATGGGAAGACGTGATAGAAATGAATCCAGATATTATCTTAGCATCGTGGTGTGGTAAGCCAGTAGATATCGATTCAATGAAAAAAAGACCAGGTTGGGACTCAATTACAGCTGTTAAGGAAGATAAAATTCACGAACTTGATCCAAGTATCATTTTACAGCCTGGACCTGCATGTTTGACTGAAGGTCTAAGAGTAATTGAAACATTAATTCATGATGTTCATGAATAAATTTTGAAAAA
>DAPV01000097.1:2703-3016 GCA_002502625.1 Euryarchaeota archaeon UBA125 | reverse complement strand
ATTCATGGGTGAAATTGATGAGTTTTCAGAATTGGAAAAAGAACTTACTGAAAATACTGAACAAATCAAACTTGAATTACAACATAATGAAGATGATTTTGAATATATTGAAAAAGGATTCAAAAATCGTAATTTTTTACATAATTCATACAAAATCTCCATAATTATTTTCGGAATTGGACTTATAATTTCATTATTTTTTATTATCACATTCAAGGAATCATCTAGTGGTATTTGGGGAGATGCAATGGCTGACGGATATAGAATGGCATTGAATCTATTTTGTACTTTTTGTTTTGGAATTTTGACGTGT
>DAPV01000097.1:2061-2287 GCA_002502625.1 Euryarchaeota archaeon UBA125 | reverse complement strand
TCGGGAAAAGAATACAAGTGATTAACATTAGGGAATTTTATGAGGGACAAACTAAACACAGATGCACCGTATCAATTGTATTATTTTCCAATTCCAGGTCGAGCAGAAGCAAGTCGTGTAGCATTGTCTTTTGCTAATTTAGATTGGAGCGATAATCGAATTAACGGTGAAGAATATGGACGTATGAAAGAAAACGGTGACTTGCCATGGGGTTTAGTTCCTATTT
>DAPV01000097.1:0-1719 GCA_002502625.1 Euryarchaeota archaeon UBA125 | reverse complement strand
CCTGAAGGAGTATTAGCAGAATCTTCAGCCATCCTAAGATATGTTGGTAACATGGCAGGATTAACTCCTGAAGACCCATTTCAAACGGCAAAAGTAGATGAGTTCATAGATGGGTATGAACCGTTTTCTCAAATTCTTAGTGGTTCGTTTTCAATAGAAGATGTCGAAGAAAGAACTAGAGTTAGAGAATCATTATTTGAAACAGATGGTAAAGGCACAAAAGGTCTCAAAGCAGTTGAAAAAAAGATTGACGAATCTACTACAGGGTGGGCTGCTAGCACCCCTGAAATGAATATTGCAGACATCAGAGTTTTTACTTCATTATTCGGCCTTTTCTCGGGAAATTTTGATGGAGTGTATAAAGAAAATCTTGCTAATTACCCTGGTCTCCTAAAATATCATGACAAGGTTGCAAATGAACCAAGAATCAAGAATCATTATGCTAATATCTCAGAGAGACCTTTGTGTTGGACTTACCAACCAGGGGCATTTTCTGACTTGTTGGAAAGTAATTCATAAGCAGAGAATAGCGATACGAATAGCCTTCTCCATGCCAAGATAACTATTTACAGGGTTATATCTGTGGCTATTTGTATTCATAGAATCCGATCTGAGGTTCTTGAGGAGGTCGATTTAGAATCAAGTAACGACTGGTGCTGTTGAAGACCAATTTGCTGTAGGCTTATGCCAGTCTCGTAATTGGTCGGTTTCAAGTCTGAGGTTAATGCCATCACCTTGTTCAAACGTAATATCCTGAAGGTCAAAGTCAATGACGACTTCATTGGTTCTGAATGTTGAATCATAGAGGATATCTTGTGAAACAACTTCTCCCGACTCAGTAAACTCGAGAATGACGCGAAGGTGGCATTCCTGTAATGGATTTCGTTGGGAGCATGATTCGCTGCTTCCATCGTGTTCTACGGTTAGATATCCTTCAATTGACATTATTCCTGGAAGCGCAAGGAGATCGATGGTGGTGTCTTTCCCAGTTGGAGCACATGCACATTCCATGTTATCAACTTCTGCAGATGCTTCTAGATGAACGAGAACTTCAATTGTTGAAATGTAGACCCCCTCTGAAGTGATAGAAGTAGATGTCACAGTGTAAACTCCTGGATTCTCGAACTGATGCACTATTTCGGAACCTACGCCTGTTGTACCATCACCAAAATCCCAGCTTATTGCATCTCCACCACCAGATGACATGAAGGTAAATTCATGGTAAATGTAGACAACAGAAACTTCTTCGTCGTTATCGCCTTCATCAATCTCTTCCATTGAATAGACATTCGTCCCTTCATTCTGGTCGACTTCGATTGTGAGAGCACTGGATTCGCTTCCTAAAGAGACGACATCGAGTGAAATTATAGTTCCTGCTGAGACAAAAAGAGTGATTATGAGAATCACAGTTGCAGTTCCAATCGTTCGGTTCATACAGTGTATTGTTAGTGATTGCTTTTGAATGACTGTTTTTTAAATTAAACATATAACCCTAAAATTAGTTGTTTTCATACCTGTTATTCGTTTTGGTTTAGGCACAAATACACAAACCCTTGGATGTACCTAAAACACACCTGCACTTCTCAATGAGAAGAACGCAATAACCCCACATACAACGTAGATCATAATTCCAATTGGGCCTCTTTTGAATTTTGAAGACGGTTTGAATCCAAGAATTGGTTCTGCTTTTTCTGCGAGGCCTTCTTCTATCTCTCCAAT
>DAPV01000037.1:1192-2746 GCA_002502625.1 Euryarchaeota archaeon UBA125 | reverse complement strand
CGTTAGTGCTGTGGCAAGAGCAGACAATCCTGATTCTCTATTTGTGATTAAAGATGTATATGAATTGGAAAAACATACTGCATTTGATTCTGCCCACGATCCAATTCCTTCCTCATCTATTCCTCTATCATAAGGGGTACAGGAAAGAGTTGCTTTTATTCCAAGTTTCATGTATGCATGAATAATCTCAAATTGTTGTTTAAGAAAATCTGGATATTCTATATCCATCTCATCCATTTTTTCATGATCACATCCAGCGCTGTTTAGTGTGGTCGGAATAGCGACTTGACCATCAGGATCATTGGATAAATCTGATAGAAATCTGCGTAATCCATGCCCCCCTGTTAGCACACTAACTCCACTTACGTGTGAATTATTACACCTGATGAATTCTTTTGCTCCTGATACAGACGCTAAGTCCACTACTAGTCTTGCCGCTTTTTGTCTTGTTTCTCCATGTTCTCCAGATATCATTGAAATAAGTTCAGAAGGAATTTCCATTATCTCACTTCCTAATTCTTTTTTGCTGCTAGAGGCTGTCTCCATCCTTGCCCAAATGCTCTTTTTGAGACTCGAGGAGAGGGTGACATCTGCCATCTTTTATGTTCGTTATTTGCGAAACGAATAAGAATATCAGAAATTAGTGTAATATTTAGCCCAGTGAATCCAGAAATCGCATCCTCATCTAACCCTTCTTCCATATGTAATTGCAATATTGAGTCTAATACTTCGTAAGGTGGAAGGCTATCTTGGTCTGTCTGATCTGGCGCCAATTCTGCTGATGGAGGTTTAGTCATTGTTGATTCGTTAATTGGTTCCTCAAGACCTGATGATTTTGCTTCACTATTAATTGCTTTAGCCAATTCATAGACCTCAGTTTTCCATACGTCTCCTAATGGTGAGAATCCTCCAGCCATATCGCCATATAATGTACAATATCCCATCGCAAGTTCTGATTTGTTTCCTGTAGCAATCGCCATTGCTCCTCTTGCATTTGAAACTCCCATTACCAACATTCCTCTTAGTCGTGATTGAATATTCTCAGCGGCAACATCATGTCCTTTTTCTAATTCTTGAATTAATGTAGACTCTGCAGAAAGATGAATCTCCTCTATAGACATAGATAGTAATTCCATTCCTAGTTTTTCTGATGTAAATTCTGCATCAGTGATAGAGTGATCACTAGAATGCCGACTAGGCATTGAAATCCCGATTACATTTTTTGAGCCCAAAGCTCGAACACAAATAGCAGCAGAGACAGCAGAATCAATACCTCCACTCATTCCTAGGACTACTGATTCTAGACTAGATTTTCTACAATAATCTCGAACCCCTACAGTAATTGCATCTAGTAATTCTGTATAACGAGAAATTATTGCTGGTTCTCTATCATACATTTCGCAATCGATTACATCTTGTTCATTTAGTAATAGAAACTTACCAGTTCGTTTTTCTGTATTTATTAGTAGGATACCTTCTTTCCATGCAGGGGCTTGAATAATACATCCATCTGGCCATGCAATCAGACTTCTCCCATCAAAAATTAAATCATCA
>DAPV01000037.1:497-872 GCA_002502625.1 Euryarchaeota archaeon UBA125 | reverse complement strand
AATTAAATCATCATTTGCACCTACTTGATTACAAAGTAAGAACGGATGTTCTAGTGTTTTTGCCGCACATCTCGCTACTTCTGCCCGTGTATCTTGCTTTTCTATATGATATGGGGATGAAGAAAGGTTCAATGACATTTTCAGAGTTTCTCCATCGATAGAAAACGAAGACAATTGTTCAATTGGATCAACGGAGTAATCAGAGGGGACGAATCCAGCATGTTGCCAAGCATCTTCACAAATTGTAACACCTATATTTTGGCCATCTAGAAGCCTTAAAATTCCAGGTTTTGAGTCAGGATGAAAATATCTTTCTTCATCGAACACATCGTATGTTGGAAGTAATTGCTTCTGAGTAACTACTCGAGTAGGACG
>DAPV01000037.1:0-168 GCA_002502625.1 Euryarchaeota archaeon UBA125 | reverse complement strand
CCAGGAATGATTCTAACAGCTCCATTCCCGGGTTTTGTTCGTTCTGCTTCTGGAGGAATTGGTGTTCCGACAATTGTAGGAATAGATACTTGAATAGATTTTGTTGCTTCGATACATTGTCGAACAAATCCATGTTTTTCAAGCAAGTCTCTTGGAGGATATCCCGAT
>DAPV01000049.1:2950-3109 GCA_002502625.1 Euryarchaeota archaeon UBA125 | reverse complement strand
CAATTCAATTTTTTCTTCAATTTTAGGATTTCTAGCAGACGGACTTTGAAGACCATCACGTAGTGTTTCATCATCAAACCAAATTGGATGAGGGTGAGCGCTTTCATCCCTTGTAAAGTCATTCTGGATAAGATTCCAATCATAGATTAGGTCCTTCTC
>DAPV01000049.1:565-2537 GCA_002502625.1 Euryarchaeota archaeon UBA125 | reverse complement strand
TTCATTTCTGAAAATCATTACACATGTTAGAACTAAGAAAATCAATGAAGCAATTGTATTCAAAGATGAAACTACTAGTCCTATGAACATCAATGCGAGGTAGTATAGGGATGTACGGAATGAACGTGCTGCAGAAGGGATTCTACCCTTTTGATCAATTTCCTCTGAGACATCAATTCTCAATAAACTTCGGAAATACCATATTCCCAGAACCATTGCAATAGCAGTCCAAGTAACTGCCCCTTCGGTACCTACTGCTTCTATATCCATCCAAGGAATTGCAGCAATAGCAATCAAAAGTAAACCATAAATTTTCATTTCTAATAGTGTCCTATCTGCTCCCTTAACCCAAGGCATCATAGGGACTCCAACTTTTTGATACTCCGTAGAACGATACAGTGCAAGGGCCCAAAAGTGTGGAGGGGTCCATAGGAATATCAATGCAAACATCAACCAAGGAAGGGGATCTCCACCCAAGAAAAATGGATTAGAAATGCTTAGTTCATTTGCCGGGATTGCAGCTGCCCAACCAATTAGAGGTGGAGTTGCACCTGCAATTCCTCCGATTACAATATTTTGAGTTGAAGTCCGTTTTAGCCACATTGTGTAAATTAGAACATAAAAGAGGATACTAAAGCCTGACCAAAATGCAGCAACAGCATTTGTCATAGCGATAAACCAAGCAACTCCTAATATCGAGATTGAGATTCCAAACCAAAGAGCATTGTTTGGACTAACAGCTCCAGAGGGGACAGGTCTTCTATCTGTTCTACTCATTTCAGGATCGATGTCTCTATCATACCACATATTGATCGAATTAGCCCCACCTGCTGTGAGTGTACCACCAACGACTACAGCAAACATAACTTGGCCAGTACGTAGAATATCCCATTCTCCACTAATTCTCCATTGTAGCGCATCATGAATTAAAACTGCACATAAAGCAGTAATTTGTAATAGAATCAAAACTCTTGGTTTCATTAGAGCAACATAGGCCCTAATCCCTCTAGTCTCTGGTTCACTCACAGAACATCCTCCATACATCAGAGCATTGAATAATTGGGTTCATTGGTAGAAAAAATCATCATTCTTCCTCCGAATTACTTTTTCCATGAATCTTAATTAGAATTAATCCTGAAGCAAATAATAAGAATGTAAGTGAAGCTAAGAGTAGATGCATAACTGATAACCATTCAATAAAACCAGATTCACTGGTCCAAGAAAGAACATATGCTGCACCTAGAATCATATTTCCTATGAACGTCATAGTTCCAAAGTTAGATAATTTTCGAATAGATTCGTCTTGTGCCCAATTATCCTGATCTTTCCATAACCAGATCAGAATGAATAGAACGATAATTACTAACCATCTGTGAATAGCTTGAGATTGAATAATGATATCTTGAATGATTAGCCCTAGAGTCCCAGAGCATAGGGGCCATGAGTTAGGGAATCCAGATACTCCGCATGCTTCATTCGCTCCCTCAGTTGTTGAAACGTATGTACCCACCAGAAGAACTGCTAATGAACCAAATGTAGCAATTGAAAGTCTATTTGCAGTTTTCTTAGATGAAGTGATTTGGACTTTTTTACCAGCATCTTTACCCCAAGAAATATGCAAAGCAATGAGTGAAAGTGTGAAAATTAATGCAGAAATAAGATGAATGGCAACAGACCAATTTTCATTATCCCATTTTACTGTGATATATCCGATGAAACCTTGCCAAATGACTAGCCCTAAGGAGATAGCAGATAGGCGATAAGATTCTATCGAAAGAGATGCACGTTGACTTCTGACAATAAAGAATTGAAGAATAACCAAAGGACCGAGGACAGAACCTGCTAATAGACGATGAAACCATTCAGTGAAAATTTGAAAACTGGTATAGCGATGATCTGCTCCTCTAGAATCAATTTCATCAGGGTTTTCATCCCACCAAGCTCCTTGTTCTTCTTCCGAGATGTCAAAACC
>DAPV01000049.1:0-202 GCA_002502625.1 Euryarchaeota archaeon UBA125 | reverse complement strand
GGACAAGATTCTCCCGCATCATAAATTCGAATTGTACCTCCTACTGCGATTACTGTAGCAGTGATTACAATAAGTACCATTGGAAGATGATGCCAGCTCATCTTCCGTGGTTCCATGATTGTCGGAGGGCAGAGGGGTATTTCAACGCCTGATGACTCCCACGGTCATGCGTTCCGGTTTGTATTTGGTTTTACTACTCGCG
>DAPV01000044.1 GCA_002502625.1 Euryarchaeota archaeon UBA125 | reverse complement strand
ATTAATCTAATTCAGATGAGAATGAGCACATATTAATTGTATAATTATGCAAAATTAGGACAGCATCATAACCTCAATCATCATCGTAGAAACGATGACCAGACGCTGGAGTAGTTTGGCTGTCGCTTCGCTAATGCTACTTTTACTAATGATTCCTAGTGCTCATGCATTCAGTGTAGAAAAAGAAGACCCTGGCCCGACTCATTGGCAACTTGACATTCCGGAGAAAGTTTACCCAGTTGATGGATTCGGGCATCACGAAGTAGATTCTTTACTAAATTCTCGAAACTCGGATTTAATCCGATTAATTCCTTCGGATGGAACAAATGAAACTGATTGGATTTCAAGAAGTAACCACCTAAGTCCTCGAGAGATTAGTAATTCTATTTGTTACAACCCTAATGGTATGGTTTTAGATGAAGATGGCCTATCGGATATGAACTGGCTTTGGGGACAATTCGTATCGCATGACATTGACTTTACTCTAACACAAAATGGACGAGTAGATGGCGCAGCGGAACGAATCGATATACCGGTACCATCGGGAGACCTATGGATGGATCCACAAGGAACTGGTTCGAACATGATAATGATGTTTAGATCAATTTACAATCAGTCAACAGGAATCGAAAATACATCAAGAGAATATCCTAATTCAGTAACAGGATGGATAGATGGATCCTCTGTTTACGGATCTACTCAAGAAACCGCTGATTGGTTAAGAACTGGAAAGGGAGGGCTCCTAAAGGTCACATCTGATCCGAATGGAGATCTCCTACCATTAGCTGCGGAAGAGGATGACACTGCTCCAAGCATGAGTTTTGTTGGATTCTCTGCCTCTGAGAGATATATTGCTGGGGACTCGCGTGCAAATGAACATGTAGGACTTACTGCAATTCACATAATCTTCGTTAGAGAGCACAATCGCATTGCACAAGTGTTAGAATCTCAAAATTCTCAATGGACAGATGAAGAAATTTATCAAACTGCAAGGAAATATGTTACTGCATTAATGCAACAAATAACCTATCAAGAATATCTCCCTTCAATGAATATTCATTCAGACACAGGCGAATATGACTCGACTGTAGATCCCTCAATCAGTAATGCGTTTGCAACCTTAGCATTTAGAATGGGGCATTCACAAATAGGGCCACTTACATTACGTTTGGAAGAAAATAGAACCTCGATACCACAAGGAAGTATTGCCATGGAAAATGGTTTCTGGGACCCTAATTCTCTAGTAACAGACGGAGGCATCGATCCTGTTCTCCGGGGATTAGCATTTACTACTCAAGAAGCTAATGATGTAGGGTATATTCACGCTCTCAGAAATATGTTATTTGGAGCACCTGGAATGGGTGGAATGGATATGTGTGCCATAGATATTCAAAGAGGTAGAGACCACGGAATCCCAGGTTATGGAGCATTTAGAGAATTAGCTGGACTGGCACCAACCAATAATTGGTCAGATGTCACTTCTGATTCTGAACTTGCTTCTAGATTGCAATCCGTATACCCAAATGTGAGTTTAGCAGATCCAATAATCGGAATGTATGCTGAAGATCATGATTGGATTCATCATTTTCCTGAATCAAATGAATTTCTTACAATGCATAGCACTGTAGGTCCAACTATGCACTATATACTCAAAGAGCAGTTTAACAGATTAAGAGTAAGTGATCCACTATTCTACGAATGGGATCCAGATCTATCACATGTTCTAGACGAAATCCAAAACACTACGTTGACGGATGTAATTCTTAGAAATACAGGGATTGAAGGAATGGTATGTCTATCAATGATTTCAGAACAATATTGGTTCGAGAATTCTGGAGAAGATTTTACAAATTCTGAAGATTATTGTTTGAATGAAAATCTAAATTTTGCACCGGGACCTCCTATCGAGATAAATAATCCAACTCAAGATAGATCTACTGTTCTAAATGCGAAAATGACTGAAAGAACTGCAAGAAGTGGATTAGGTGGAATAGACTTAGGCATGACTTCACAATGGGCGAGTTATGGCCCATCCATAGCACCAGGAGATTGTAATGGAGATGGATTAATTGACATTGCAGTTGGTGCTGTTTTCGATCAAGAAGGATGGGAAAAGGGAGATGAGTTCCGTACAGGAAGAATGAATTTAATGAAGAATATCGGAGATAATCAATTCATCGATATTACTGAAGAGTCAGGACTACCCATCTCTAATTCAACCGCGCTGGGATTAACTTGGGCCGACTTTGATAATGATGGTGATTTAGATCTCCATGTATCTAACTTCGGTGAAGCAGATGTAGAAAATGACTTCAGTGGAGCCCCAAATGAGCTCTTTAGAAATGAAGGAGAATGTATTTTCACTGAAATAGCAAAAGAAGTAGGTGTGGATAATTCGGGCCACTCATCAAAGGGACTTTGGGCAGATTATGACCATGATGGAGATCTAGATCTATATTCCATGAATTTCGGAATTTTATCAGAAGAACAATTACTCGTTCGTCAAGAATCGAATATACTTTATCAAAATCAATTAAAAGAAACTGGAATGGCTAATTTTGAACCCATTACAATTCTTGCAGGAAAAATAGATGGCGGAACATTAGAACCTAGATTCGATGGAGAAGTTGTACTTGGAGAGGCTTCCTCAATAGCAATTACGGCTCCTGAAAATCCCTCTGCTCAAATGCTAACTCCTTCAGATGACCCGAATGGAAAAGGATCGGGAATGTCTTGGGCAGGGGTCTTTGTTGATATGGATGGAGATACATGGGAAGACATTTTTATCGCTTCAGATTTTGGTTTTTCTCCATTCTATAATGGAAGTGATTCTGGAACATTCAAAACCTCTACTTTTTCACATAATTTCTCACTACCAGGAACCGGAATGGGAGCAAGTGTAGGAGATATAGAGGGAGATGGAGATCTAGACCTTTGCGTCAGTAACTTTGGACCCAACTATCTTTGGATGCAATCTGAATCAACCAATTGGGAAGAAGTTGGAGTAGACAGGGGAATCGCAGAGAATATTCTGGTAAATTGGGACTGTAAATTCCTTGACGTCGATCTAGATGGAGATTTAGATCTCTGGTTCGGAGTAGGCAAAATCAACCCCTACACTTCCTTCAATAACAATTCACTATACATCAATGATGGAACAGGGCATTTCGTTGATGGAATTGAGGCAATAGGACTTCTTGATCAAGGCAAAACAATGGGGTCTACATGGGCAGATTTTGATGGAGATGGAGATCTAGATTTAGTATTAGGCGACTCAAATATTGGAATCAGATTCTTTGAAAACGATGCTGCTCAGAGAGACAATGTAAGATGGATAGCAATAGATCCAAAATCTACAGACTCAAATGATGGGATAAATAAAGATGCTATCGGCTCAGTAGTTGATATCAAATTTTCAGATGGAAAAATAATCAGACAAGCAATTCTAGCAGGAGATGGATTTACTGGTTGTTCGATTTCTGAAATAAGATTGGGAATCCCATCGGATGTTGAAATCGAAGAAATCAGAATTATTTGGAATGATGGCGAAGTTACAACAATGGATAAATGGACATTAAATCGAATTAATGTACAAAATTATGATCCCGATGAAAATCTGTTTAACGAAGATGTGAATAGTATAGTTTTAATTATGATTTTTTCCATAATAATATTCTTCATATCTATCATTGTATTCAAATCAAAACAAATTGAAAAACAACTAGAAGATGATGAAAAACAAAATTCTGATTGATGCTTGGAACCGAAAATAACGGGAAGGAGAGACCCCTCCGAGAGCCATGGTGTCGGACGTAGAGCAAGCCGTTGAAGCATTTTCTAATGGGCAACCTGTTCTGGTTTTCGACTCTGCTTTCAGGGAGCAAGAAACCGATTTACTATTCCCTGCAAGTGCTGCTAAACCTAGTGCAATCAGACAATTACGGAAAGATTGTGGAGGATTGCTTTTTTTGGCAATAGGAGATGAAGTAGGAGGAGGATTTGGATTACCTTGGTTACAAGATTTACATATCAATCAGGAATTAGTAAAGGAAAATCCTGTCCTTCATCATTTAATGACAAATGATCTACAATATGACTCTCGTTCAGCATTTACTCTAAGCCTCAACCATAGAGATACATTTACTGGAATTACTGATAGAGATCGATCTTTAACAACTCGTCGAT
The DNA here is from genome assembly GCA_002502625.1 of Euryarchaeota archaeon UBA125. Taxonomy (GTDB): domain Archaea; phylum Thermoplasmatota; class Poseidoniia; order Poseidoniales; family Thalassarchaeaceae; genus MGIIb-N2. Next base: position 3,156 of record DAPV01000044.1, on the reverse strand, counting down.
TCTCAGAATTATGGACTGAAATTCAATCTAGAGAATTATCAGAAAATGAACGTATGGAAGCATTAGGAAAAGAATTTCGAACCCCTGGGCATATTCCAGTATGTAGAGAATCTCCAGGAGGTTTAGCGAATAGACAAGGGCATACAGAATTAGCTGTCGCAGTTGCTAGAATGGCTGGTCTCCCTCCTATCGTAATTGGTGCTGAAATGTTACAACCTGACGGAGATGCAGCATTGTCTGTAGAAGATGCTCAAAAGTATGGTGAAAAACATGGTATTCCATTCCTAAGCGGAGATGATATATTGATTGCATCAGGATTGAAGAGGGGGGACAAAAATTGACAAAAATAATGGCAGTCGGTGTTTTTGATCTCCTACATGCTGGTCATCTTCACTACTTAGAAGAAGCGAAAAAATTAGGTCAGCATCTGACTGTTGTTATCGCACATGATGATACAGTCAGAAAAAGAAAACATGAACCTGTAACAAATCACGATTTGAGATGCAGAATGGTTGCTGGATTAAAACCTGTAGACGACGCAATGATTGGAAATCCTCCAGATCAACCAATGTACGATATTCTCCATTCTGTACAGCCAGATATCATTGCTTTAGGCTATGATCAAGAGCATGCAGAAGTTCGAATTCGAGATGATTTGAGTGATAGAGGATTTGGAAAAATCGAAGTATGTCGAGTAAGTGGACTTTCAGAGGATTTAGATGGAACCCGAAAAATCATTGCTAGAATATTAGAAATGAGACAAGATTCAGAGTGATATTATGTTCTCAGGTATAGTTGAAGGAACTGGTATCATAACAGATATCGATGAACGATCTGAACATATTCATTGGAAAGTTCAACTCCCAGAAGGAAGTGAAGAAGGACTTGAGATTGGCGCATCTGTATCGTTAGATGGAGTCTGTTTAACTGCTACAAATATTGAACATAGCATAATCGGATTTGACCTAATTCAAGAGACTCTGCAACGAACAACTCTCAAAGAAAGAAAGATAGGTGATTCAGTAAATATCGAAAGAGCACTACGCTATGGAGAAGAAGTAGGAGGACATCTAGTTTCAGGACATATTATGGCAACAGGTACTATTGTAGACATCAAAAATCCTATTGAACAAAGTGGTAGATATACTGATGAAACAGCAGATATTCGAATAGGTATACCGAATTCACTGATTGACTATATTTTCGAAAAGGGATATATTGCGATTGATGGAATTTCTCTAACAATTGGAAATGTAGACGAATCTGCAGGATTCTATCTCCATATCATTCCTGAAACTCTTCGGCGAACAACTTTAGGAATGAAATCTGTTGGTGATAGTGTAAATATCGAGATTGATTCAATGACTCAAGCAGTCGTCGATACCGTCAAACGAGTGATGATTAAGGAGAGAGAATAATGAAAATAGGATTGGTATGTGGATCATTCCATAAAAAAGAAGTTGAAGAGATGATACAGTATGCTCAAGATGAAGCTAAAAAATATGAATTAGATATCATTGAAATTGTTTGGGTACCTGGCTCGATGGAATCACCTCTAGCAACTGCTCGTCTTCTAGAACAAGATGATATTGTTGGAGTAGCATGTCTTGGAATAATTGAGAAAGGAGAGACATCTCATGGTCTAGCCATGGGTCAAGCAGTAATCAAGAGTTTAGTTGATTTACAATTAGGATATGACAAACCTGTTGGACTGGGGATAATAGGCCCTGGAGCTGAAGTTCACCACATTCCATCTCGGTTGGAACCACATGCAAGAAATGCCATATCTGCAATTAATGCAATGATATGAGGGGTTATTGTGATTGAAAAATTACGATTCATTTCATCGATTATACTTGGTTTTGCATTTTTGAAAATAGGCATAGATCATTTTCTCGATCCTCAATGGTTTGAACCGATTGTACCTGAAATTCTAGGTTTCCCTCGATTCTGGGTTTTAGCAAGTGGTGCTGTAGAAATTGTCATCGGAATAATGCTAATTTTTCCAGTAACACAAAAAATTGGAGGTAAGAGTTGTGCAATACTCCTGATTATACTATATTGGGCAAATGTCAACATGTGGATTAATGACATACCAATCGGAGGACAAAGTTTTGAAGGAAAATGGCATCTACTAAGGTTATTTATTCAATTATTGCTGATTGGCATTGCACTTTTCATAGGGGGGATATTCCCAAAAAGATATGATTCGGAGAAGGATATACCCTTGATTGTTTCAAAAATTGACTAGATGTATTGAAGGAGTGTCTGCTATTCCGCCGAAGATATGAGCGGCGACGAAGTACACAACGTGATCATCATTGGTAGTGGTCCAGCAGGATATACTGCCGGATTGTATACTGCAAGAGCAATGCTATCGCCGTTGATGTTTGCAGGATATATGTCAGGAGGACAACTTATGCTGACAAGTGATATTGAGAACTATCCTGGCTATCCGGAGGGAATTGAAGGACCAGAGATGATGATGCAGTTGAGACAACAAGCAGAACGATTTGGACTCAAAGTACATGATAAAAATGTAGAAAGAATTGACACATCAAATCAGCCTTACTCTGTTTGGGTAGAAGGAGAAGAACACAAAGCGCACGCACTTATCATCTGCACTGGAGCAGAAGCAATCTGGCTAAACGCTGAAGGAGAAGCAGAACAAAAAGGAAGGGGAATTTCTACTTGTGCAACATGTGATGGTGCTTTCTTTAGAGATGAAGAAATCATAGTTATTGGAGGTGGCGACTCTGCTATGGAAGAGGCTACATTCCTTACTAGATTCGCTAGCAAGGTTACTCTTATACATCGTAGAGATGTATTCAAGGCTTCAAAAGTGATGTATGAAAGAGCAGTAAATCATCCTAAAATAGACATCCTTACTTTTAGACAAGTAACGAAGTGGATAGCTGATGAAAAGGGATTATCTGGAGCAGTACTAGAAGATCCTAGGGATGGAAAAACAGAAGAAATTTCGTGTACGGGTGCGTTTATTGCAATAGGACATACACCGATAACAGATTTCTTAGAGAATCAGATTGAGACTGATGAATCAGGATATATCATCAATAAAGAACATACTATGACTAGTGTCCCTGGAGTTTTTGCTGCTGGAGACGTTGTAGATACAAGATATAGGCAAGCAATCAC
>DAPV01000034.1 GCA_002502625.1 Euryarchaeota archaeon UBA125 | reverse complement strand
GGTGGCGGTCGTAGAGGCGGCGGGGGCCGTCGTTGAATACAACATAATCTGTATTCGACTAGTGAATCTATTTTCATACTAGGGACTTTACGAAATGCTATGCAGGAGCGCCTTGATTTCAATTCTCGGTCTCCATTTGAGATACATCATATTCTAACTTCCTTTGATTCCTTAGACTTACATCCTGCTCATGCTGACCTATATTTTCCAGAAGGAGAAGGTCCATTCGGATGTGTTGTAGCAATTCATGGTAGTCGAGGTTGGCAGCCTCACCACGAAGATCATATTCGATATTGGCTATCCTCTGGTATTGCGGTATGCAAAGTTCATTCTTTTTCATCAAGATCAGTAGATTCTATTGTTGAAGACCAACTCTCAGTTACTCATGCTATGATGTTAGCAGATGCATTCGCAGTCAAATCATTACTAGATATGGATAATCGCATTGATAGAATTGGGATTACAGGTTGGAGTTTAGGGGGTACTGTTGCAATTTATTCTGGTTGGTCTCCTGTTATCGACGTTCTTGGAACTCCGTTTGCTGCTCACTTACCATTCTATCCTGCTGCTCATTTACGACCTGATATCAAAAAATGGTCAAATGCACCTATGCTCATTCTTCATGGGACTGCAGATGATTGGACACCAATCAGCCTCGTTGAAAGCCTCCTTCCTCAATTGCCAAATGCTATTTTACATTCTTACTCCGAAGGTCATCATGCATTCGATAGTGAACAAGAGAAGACATGGTTGCCAAAGGTAATTCGATTAGGAAAGAGAACAGTTAGAATTGAAGAGAATGGACATATGTCTGGAATCTGGAAGTTCGGAATTCGTTTTCCGTTGAATGAATTAAGTCAACGACGTTTAGTCTTCAGAATTCTTAGGAATCGTGGCGCACATGTAGAGGGAGATTCAGAAGCAAGAGAGGATGCTTTACAGCGGGGCCTCACTTTCCTATTATCTCATCTAAATTAGATTCGGTTGAAAGATCCATCTGCATTCATTTTCCATTGAGTAGCATCTGGAGCAATATAGATTGTCGAACCATCATACCCTTGATCATAATGGCCACCTCCAGGTAATCCAGTATAATCTGCAACATATGCTGGTTGAGATGGTGTGAAACCTAGCGGTGCATGAACGGGGACCGCTGTTTGCATCGGACTCGCTAAGTCCAAAGGCATTGGTGGGATAGACCCAATATTGTCATCACTTTTCAGGAGGAAGAATCCAATCGCTCCTAATAGAGCAATGATAACGATAGCTCCCAATCCGACAAACAATCCATATGCCTCCATTTGAGCATCAAAATCTCCCAATGCTAATCTTTGTTCAAGGGTACATCCCATTCTTTCTCCTTCTGATTGAACTTCTGTATTTGTTGGTGTATCTGGACAAACATCAGCATCGTTCATTATATTGTCATTATCAAAATCTAACTGATTATCTGCACATCCCATTAAGTCCTGATCAACATCATTGACTTCTAATCCCAATTCAGTTCCTGGGCATATGTCGAGATAAGCAAGGATAGAATCTGAATCTTGGTCACCATCTCCTGACCAACATCCTATTGCATCTACTGAACCAAATGAAGTAAAATTTGTTCGAATTTCTTCACTCGATGTATTTGGGCAAACGTCTGGTTCTAATGCTAAATCTCCAAGTACTCCATCTTTGTCCCAATCATATTCTGCAACACTGCATCCGAATTCATCAACAATTGCATTTGATGGCGAATCAGGACATTGATCCAAGTAATTCTTCCGATTATCATTATCACGATCTAATTCACCTAACCAACATCCTGAAACATCGATGTTTGTCCCCCATTGATGGATTAATCCATTTGCTTCTGAAACAAGTGTTTCATAGAGAATTCTATCTGCACTTGATGGACTGTTTAAACAAGCGTCACTAATGTCATAAATTCCATCTTGATCATTATCTTGTTGAGTATTGTAGCCACACCCTACATTGTCTACTGCTTCACCAAGAGGAGTTTCAGGACATACATCAAATTCGTCTTCTACACCATCAGCATCATCATCAGTATCTTCAGTAGAATCTTTACATCCGTCTCCATCTGCATCTAAATCGTTTGATGCAAACCAACCGGTTTCTCCACCTGCACAAGAGTCAGCATCATTGAGAACTCCATCATTATCATTATCATTATCTTCATCAGAATCCATACATCCATCTCCATCTACATCGAGTAGAGGTGAAGAAATCCATCCAGTCATTCCAGTTGGACAAGAATCTGCTGAATCTAATACCCCATCGTTATCATCATCATCATCTTCAGTTGCATCGCGACAACCATCGACATCATGGTCGTTTGGAAGAGCGCTAGTCCAATCTCCATCTCCATCTGGGGTGCAATTATCGTCAACATCTAGAATGGTATCTCCATCATCATCTGTATCTTCGCCCTCATCACGACATCCATCACCATCTCGATCAGTAGTAGGATTCGAAGTCCATCCTAAGTCTCCCTTTGGACATTGATCTAATTCTAAATCATTAAGATCATAATCATTCATTCCATCATTATCATCATCATCATCTTCGCCGTCATCAGCACAACCGTCTGTATCGTGATCTGTACTCGTAGAAGCTGACCAGTTGAACCAACCTCTCGGACAATCATCAACAGTATCTGGGATAGCATCGTTATCGTCATCATCATCTTCTTCAGCATCATGGCATCCATCAGAATCATGATCTCTAACACTGTTTGAAATCCATCCCATTTTGTCTCCAACATCGTCACATAGATCTGCAAAATCATCTACACCATCTGCATCATCATCTGTATCTTCGGTGGAATCTTTACACCCGTCTTGATCTCGATTAATTGAATTATCAGAGGGGTCCCAGTTTACTTCTGGTCCATTTGGACAATTATCTTCTTCATTTAGTAAGCCATCTTGATCGGCATCTGGATCACATTCGTCTCCTAGACCATCTGAATCAATATCTGATTGTGATGGGTTGAATTGATTTGGACAGTTATCGTCAACATCTGGAGTACCGTCTGAATCTGAATCTGCTTTCAGAGACCAGATATAGTACCCAATATTCTGATATATCTGATAATTTTGATCTGTGAATGCATTGCCGTTGCCAATCGCTGTACCGCTCCCTAGAGTAATCGTGTAGGTTGATCCAATGTTAGTCGGACCTCCAGCACCAAAAGTACCTACGCCGATAATTTCTCCAGTAGGGGCCCACATTCCTGCAACTCCATTGTCATTGAAATCTCCTGCTCCTCCATCAGCTGAAATCCAATTCCCGGAGGAGTCCATAGTGGCGTGAAATGGGTCGAAGTATGTGGAAGGAAGAGTGACGGTGCCAAATGTTGCACTTCCACTCTGTGCCAGAGAACCACCAGTTCCTGTCCAAGATACAGTAGCGAAGGATCCAGAAACTAACAGTACTCCTGAAGGATTGATATCTAGGCCTCTTACCTGATGATACCCACTTGCAGTTGTAATCCAATCCCATTGATTGTTGACTCCACTTCTAGATGCAACAAATGTAGTGGTATCTTGTCCATTACTAGATGACATGACCTGATTAGTATCAAAATTTACAGTTCCTTGTACTGTTCCTGCTACATAATCGACTCCATTTTGATGAACTACTGCAAATGGTTGAGCAATACCTCCAGTTCCTCCTGCTTGGCTAGCATTGACAAACCCAAGTCCAGTGGTGATATCTGCCATCCAAAGATCAAACGAACCTATTGCCTGCATTTGTTGAGATCCAAATGTAATTGTTCCGCTGAAAATTCCTACAGCTACTAATCCACCACCTCTCCAATATATTGAATATCCAAGATCTTGGCCAGTACTTCCAACGACATTTGCATCAATCCAGTTACCATTTGCAGTATTTAGTTTAGCCACTGCAATATCTGTAGAAGTTCCCCCGATTCCATTTTTTGTGATGGATGTCCCGAAGTATGATGATGATGTAGCGTTGGTTTCTCCGATGATGTATACCTCATTAGTAGCTGCATGGACTTCGATGTCTTCGCAAGCATCATCATCTTGTACAGTGCCTGCATGAGATGCCCATACAGCATTCAGATTCTGATCGAATTTTGCTACCCAAATATCTTGTGAACTTTCGACACTTCCGGATGGAGTATATGACTGAAGATTTTGTCCTGCAATAGTGACATTTCCTACAAACCACCCACATGCGTATACATCAGTTCCTGAAGTTGTTAGCGCTGAAACAGTAGCGCTTCCTCCACCCCCAAATACAGAAGGACTCCAGAGTTTTTCCCAGTTACCGGATGGAGAAGTCTTAGCTACAAAAGCCAATTGATCAGTCGAGGAATATTGTTGTCCACCAAACTTCACATCATAAATCGCAAATCCTCCTGTGTAAACAGAACCTAAACTATCGATTGCTACGTCAGTAGGGGAAACTAAACCGGCTTCAACTTGAATTGAAGGATTTGTTACAGTATCATATCCTGCTACAGCAGTCCAATCGGTACTACCTGCTCTTGCAGATGAATTGGAAGAATCAATCTCCTGAGAAAGGGAGGAGTCAATTTGATGAATTGGATGAATTACCATACCTACTAGAATAGCCGTCAACAATAGTACTGCCATGCGCTGCATGCGAAGCATGGGCGTAGGTAACGATGGCCGCTATTCAAACCTCGCGTACTATGAGCAGATTCGAATTAGGATTCATATAACTCAAATTGCCCATTTTCTTCTCTCCAGTACCAGTTGCCTGACGCATCTTGAGCCCATTCTACTCCATCTTCATCGATAGTATTACCACTCAATTCAGGTATAGGAATTGGTTCTGGTGCTAAAGCCTGAATCGCTTGTTGTGAAAATTCACCTGTAGGGGGTGCTTCAGATTGGGTCAGACGTGCCTCAGTTCGTATCTTGCTCTTCTTTTTCGGCTTCTTTGATTTCTGAGCAACTACTGCAACTCCGGCTCCAATTAAAATTACAATTACAACAATAATTGAGGCAATGACAAACGCTGGTGGGCCTGAAGAACTCGAACTGGTTTGCTCCCTCTGACTTACAGAACATCCATCTTCAAAGACCGTAGAAAGAGCAGTAGTTCCAGGACAGATATCAATTCCGTTAGGTACTGAATCTCCATCTGCATCTAATTGACTGAATCCACATCCATTTTCATCGACTATTGAACGTTCATTTTCGATTGTATTAGTACAATTTAATCCTGATTCTTCATACCATTCGAATTCTACTAAGTCGCTCACACCATCTTCATCAGAGTCAATCAAATCCCAGATTTGTTCTTGAGAACATCCGAATTCATTGATTGTTGCTCCTGAAGCAGTCAATGGGCAGATATCACTTCCAGAAATAGCATCCATATCTCCTGGTACGCCGTCACCATCATCATCTCGATCAGTTATTGTACAACCATCACCTTTCTGAGAAGAAATCCCAGTTTCGTCCGCAGTGACCGTTGGACATTGATCATTTGCATCATTAATTCCATCACCATCAGTATCGTCAATACAACCGTCAAGATTTGCATCAAAGTTTCTTGCATCTTCATTCGGACATTGATCGTCTGCATCGAGAATCATATCTCCATCACTATCTGCCTGTCCTAAAGAACATCCATTCATATCAACAAATTCTCCGACAGGAGTATTGGGACATTGATCTTCTCCATTTTCTTCATAGAAGCCATCACCATCATCGTCTGAATCCTCTCCATCATCTTTACATCCGTCTCTATCGAAATCAGTAGCAAACGTAGAAATCCAATCTGTAGCTCCTTGAGGGCACATATCAGGCGCAGAATCTAGAATCTGATCTCCATCGTCATCTGTATCTTCTCCAAAACCTCCATTTTCTCCTCCGAGATCTTTGCATCCATCTCCATCGTTATCGGTAGCAGAATTGCTAGTCCAACCACTAACTCCATCAGGACATGCATCATTCAAGTCGACTATTCCATCGTTATCATCGTCGAAATCTTCATCCGAATCTCTACAACCATCTCCATCATTATCTGTTGGATCTAAACTAGTCCATCCAGTTGCACCTGGGGGATTACATAAATCAACAAAGTCGGGAACAGAATCACCATCATCATCTAAGTCTTCTGTTGAGTCTTTACATCCATCTTGATCGTAATCAAAAGAAATCTCAGAAGTCCATCCTACTTCTCCAGTAGGGCAATCATCTAAATCATCGGGACGTTGATCGTTATCATCATCTGGATCTTCTCCCTCATCTTTACATCCATCACCATCATGATCGCTTGATTGATTACTCGTCCAATTCTTCCATGAAGGATTACTTGGACAAGAATCAGATAAGTCTAGTATTCCATCAGAATCATCGTCATCATCTTCTTCTAAATCTTTACATCCATCTGAGTCATAATCTGAAACTGGCGTGGAACTCCAATTATGGGAAGTATTTTCAGAATTACAATCATCAAATAAATCATCGATTCCATCACCGTCATCGTCTTTATCCTCATCAGAATCTTTACACCCGTCTTGATCTCGATCATTAGTCCATATTGAACTGTCCCAATTTGTTGAAGGGCCATCACAAGAATCATAGAAATTTTCTATACCATCTCCATCTAAATCGTCATCACATGCATCGCCATTATCATCTTGATCAATATTTGATTGAGTAGGATTAGAAGTAAGGTCACAATTGTCATCTTTGTCAGGAATATTATCGCTATCGGAATCAGGATACGATGTCCATAGAATAGCACTGCCTCCTTCATATGACGGAATATTGTATTGTACTCCATCTACAACTGCATAACATGGACCCTTCAAGCAAGCATGAATAGAGGTTACAATTCTACCATCTGATAAAATTCCTACACCAGTTCCAATATCATTGTCTCCACCGCTACCAAAGTCAGTAGCCCATGCCCATGATGCAGACTGTGTATTGAAACCAGCTAGATATCCTCCCATAAATCCGTCAATTAATTCGATATTTCCAAATTTTGCGGAAGAAAGAGGATGGCCATACGGTGCATCATATTGACCGGCAATAATAATCATGCCATTTTGCCCCATTCTCATATTTTGAGGGGTTTGATGTGATGGTGCGTTAAACCCGTTCGGGCTATCAGAACGACGAACATAATTCCAATCTCCATCAGTATCAATTTTGGCGATATAGGTATGAACACTAGTTCCATTCCCTACAATTTGTAATGGTGAACCAGTACTCAAACTATCGAACGTAGTTAGTCCAGAAATTCCTCCAGTGACGTAATAATTGCCATCATCTGCAACTAAGATATCCATGCCAAAAGATGGTTCTCCATTCTGACTACCTGCTGCACTAGCTACCCAATTTACTGTATTAGTAGATGATAAATTCAGAACATAAGTTGCTGTTGGCCGACCTACAGGCATGATTTGTGTGGGTCCGAAAGTGCCACCTGCATTATCTGAATATGACCCAACAACTAGAGCATTGTCATCTGAATCTACAGTTACAGCAGTTGCATTATCTACTTCATTATGATCCTGACTTCCTATTGTTCGAACCCATTCAAAAAGCGAGGAAGTAGTATTAATTAAAGCCACAAATCCATCATATTGTCCAGATGTGTTGTATGAGTCTCCTTCAAAGAATGCAGAGTCTCGGAAAAATCCTACTGCCCAAACATGCCCATCAGATCTAATTGCTAAATCATTCACTGCATCATATCCATTAGCTCCATCTACTGCGATTCCCCATTCAAAAGCCCCCATCGGGGATACTTTAGCTACAAATCCTCCCCAATTTTGCCACCAACTACATCCACTAGTCATAGTGAATGTTGATGCTCCACACATCCATCCTCCGACATATATCCTTCCTGCATTATCTACATCGATGGTTCTTATTTCAGATGTAGGTTCAGGATTACCTGGATTTGCTTCAATTTTCAATTCCCATAGTGAATTTCCTTGTTCATCAAATTTAGCAATAAATCCAGTAGATCGTTCTTCGTGCCAGTTACTAGAACCGATTGTGACATTATTGTAGAATGCACCTACGGCGTAAATATCATCGTTATGATCTACAATTACATCAGTGATTTTTACCCAATTTTCATTATTAGGGCCACCAGGAGCGGCTGAATTTCGGGTCATTAATACTGCCCAATCTGTGGTGTTACCTGAGGAAAAGAATGTAGTTTCTTCTTCCAATGGAATTACATGTGAATTTTCTGTGTTGAAAGAGTTTGAGAAAGGCATCCCAAGTAGCAGAAATACAAGCACTAAAGCGAAGCGTTGCTTGCTCATATTCGTTACGAAAAGGTGTAGATAGATAGACCCATCCCATCAAGGTGCATCATTCAATTTGCGAAATGTCAATTGTTACACAATTTCTCGCCATATTAAACCCTAAAACTGAACCCTCAATTCGTACTGTGCCACTTTTTTTATCTAATAATCTTTGAACAGTACTTATTTTTGAGGACTCTATTGAGATGATATAATTAGAACCATCTGATGCAGAGACTTCCACTTCCATAGGTCTATTTGATGTGCCTTCAGAACGGATACGGTCGATTGATACATCAAATTCAATTGGATTTCCCTTCATTGATTCGATAATTCTAGTTTTTTCTGATGAAAATCTTGCTTCAGAAAGTTTTGAAGAAATCGATTCACTGTCTAGAATTTCTATATTTTCATTTTCAGTAGAAGGATTTTGTTCAATAATTTCTTGTTGGACGATTTCTTCTTCAATAATTTCTTCTTGAACTTCAATTTCTTCAGTTAGTGGAATTTGATTTTGTTCGATTGGTTCTTCTTTGATTTCTTCTGAAACAATTCTTGCTGCTGTTGTAATAATTTCACCTTGAGATCCTAAGATGTCTGAAATAGATAATGATCCTGTCCTGTCTGTATCTAAGACCTGGAAACCTAGAGCAATCGCAGCAGGAGGGATAACAGTACCAGGAGGTAGTGTAGTTGCTACAAAATCTCCAAATTCTTCTTGATTGATTGTTCCATCTCTATCTTTATCAATAAAAGAGAAAAGCTGCGTTAATTCATCGGCAGGTAGCGTTTTCATAGTTTGAATAAATTGCATCATTGCTCCATCAAGGGCTTCTTTAGATTCTTCAGCAACAATAGTTGCGGCTTGGTCAATTTTAGTATTAATTTCGTTCTCTAATATATCTAAACGAGAATTTAGACGATGATGTAATTCCTGTCTGATATTTTCAGGTAATGAACTACCTACTTTGGCTATGGTGTCGTTAGCTGTATTTCTAAAATCGGAAACCTCTCCTTTTCCTGACCTAACCATCTGCTCAATGGTGTCTGCCAT
>DAPV01000032.1 GCA_002502625.1 Euryarchaeota archaeon UBA125 | reverse complement strand
GAGCAGAGTAAAGTAACCATTCTGCTAGTTCAACTCTTGTTCTTACATCTCCGGGTTGCGAATCAAATTCTTCTTCGATTTCCCTCAATGTTTTTTCTTCCATCCATTCTTCAAGAACACAAAGTGCTTTGATTCTCATATTTTCATTTTCTATATCTATTGGAATTTCGACTTCATTTAATTCCTCAAACGTTAGTAATTTATTGAACTTCATTGCTTCAGAAATATTCTCTATCTTATCCGTTTCTTTAGATTTTACCCACATTGAAAGAAAATCAGGAGTACAAGAGACCAAATGTATTAGACTTCTAGGATGTAGTTGCCTGTTTTCATCTAATCCTTGTACTATCCTAACAGCTCTTCTGAGCCCCCGTCGGAGTATGTGGCCTGAAACTGGATCTAGATAGAGCCGGGAAACGGTTTCTCCAAAAGAGGTTGCAGAATATGTCATGCCAGGATTTTCTTCACTCTCTAATGAGTAATTATTCTTAATCTGTGCAGCGGTACTGAATCCAAATACTGCTGGCCCTTTTCTCTTAGGAAGTTGTTCATATTGAGGTTCACTCCATTCTAATCCATCTAATGTAGTTGCAGCTGCAGCCCAAGAGGGAATTTCATCTTCCCAATCATCCTCTAAATCCAGATTCTCTTTTCTTTCTTGTATTCGTTTAATTACGGTATTACTTTCTCCAGTTCTAATTACCATTTCTTTATCCACTAACCAATCAATCATTCGATCGATTCTTATCCTCAAATCATCTTTACGAATTTGTCGAGAGAGTAATGTTTCTTCAAAGAATTTACCCAAAGCATCTCTATCGGTTAATCCACCTGTTGCTATTGATGAAAGAACGTGTGAAAGTAATGCATTTTCAAGTTGTGATTCTACATCTTCGGGTTCTCCAAAAATATATTCTTCAGTTATCATATCTCTTTGAGATTCATTTTTCGCCATTATCCATGCTTCACCATGATCGTCGTAAGTGGGTCTTCCCGCCCTGCCTAACATTTGTTGAATTTCCATTGTAGTATATCGCCCAGTCTTCCATCGTTTCCAATCTCTGATAATAACACGCCGAGCAGGTAGATTTACTCCTGCAGCAAGTGTTGGAGTTGCACAAATACATTTCAATAATCTATCCTTGAACGCTTGCTCAACGATCATTCTTTGTCTTCCTGTTAGTCCTGCATGATGGAATGCGATTCCACCTTTAATCGAATTAGAAAGACGATCTGAGAGATTAGAGCTATCTTCTCCTTTGGAAATTTTCCTAGATAATTTTTCTAATTCTTCAAATTCATCTTTGAATTCATCAATTGAAGACAAGTTTTTGAGTCTCATTTTACCTAATTCTCTTGCTTCTTTTTCGGCAGAAGATCTTGTGCCTACGAATAATATCATTTGCCCCCCATCTGAAATTGTATCATTAAGAATTGAATTTGTGATTTTCGTTTCTTTACCCTCTAATTTTCTAGGCAGAGGTAAATCTGAATCATTTTTCGGACCTATTGTTCGATGAATTTCTAATTCTAAACCAGTCAAAGTTCCTTGCTGTAAATTAACTGGTCTCCATTCTGATTCTATCAAATGAGCATCTAACCATTTTGCTAACTCTTGTGGGTTTCCAACAGTTGCGGATAATGCAATTCTTTGTGCATTTGGATTTAGATGACGCAATCTAGCTAGAAGGACTTCCAGTGTAGGTCCCCTAGATGAATCGTTAATGAGATGAAATTCGTCTGCAATTACTATGCTTAATCGTTCAGAAAACGTAGGGTTATTCCTTAAGATAGAATCTAATTTTTCAGATGTACAGACTACAATATCTGAATTTTCAATTCCTCCTGATTCTCCATCACGATCTCCTATTGCTATTCCCACGCTTAGTCCAACGGTTTGAGCTAAATTGCGTAATTCGTCTACTTTTTCATTAGCAAGAGCCTTTAGTGGGACGATATAGAAAGCACGTTCTCCAGATTCTGCATTTCGAAGTTTTTCTAATATAGCTAAATATGCAATCAGAGATTTCCCACTAGCTGTTGGGGTTGCTAATAGTAGATTTTTTCCTTCAAGAGCTGGACCTATTGCCATAGCTTGAGGGGGGTGCAGTGTAATGATTCCTTGTTGTTTCAAATGCTTCACAATTCTAGAATCTAAACCCAGCGAACTTACCTTAGTAGGGCTCTTCGGCGGGTCCATGCGTTGTTGTATTGCTTCATTGTCCTAAAGCATGACGTGTGATGTCTAGATTCCGCATAGCCTAAGTGCTTAATCTCGATAGGTAGTTCATGGATGCAGACGATGGTGCGACTGATGTCCTTCAAGATTTAGAGGAAGAACCCGATGTCAATGACTGGGTTGAGATATTTTGGGGTTGTTTTCTAGTTGCTATTGGTTTGCATCGATTATTCCATCCTGGTGATTTACTAGACGATAGTGCCATGAGGTGGATTGCAGGCGGAGTTGTTGGTCTTGGAATTGCATGGATTGGTCACGGTTTGAAGGATATGATGGTTAAGGAGACCAGAAGAGCTACTGCTGCTCTGCTGAACGGAGAAGATAGTCCATCTGTTGATTACAGTCTCATTCGAGATGTTCTCCTTCATCCATCGGAATATCGTTCATTCCTTCAATTCGCATATGAGCAGGCTTTCAGCGATGGAATTCTAACAGAAGAAGAAATGGAAGAATTATCTGAGATTGCTAAGGCATTAGATCTTAACGATCCAGAAATTTCTAGAATTGCTACAATTGCTGCAATAAACTCTGCTTTAGCCGACGGTCAAGTAAGCGAGGCAGAGAGAATCCTAATTCACCATGCGGCTACTCCTCTAGGCTTTTCTGATGAGCAATTCAAGGCTATTGATTCAGCATTAGAAGATGGTGTGATTGATGATAATGAACGAAAGATGTTGATGGAAATGATTGGCGGACTTCAAAATGAAGAAGAGTAATTATTCTACTTTCATTTCTAGTACAATTTCTTGAGCAATCTTTCTTTGTCTATGAGTAATGATTCCTATTACGAAAAGGATCCCAAATCCGAATCCTATGAAAATCCCTGAGAATAATGGATACGAGGGAGCTCCAGAAATTCCATTTGCAGTAGGAGTAATTGAGGAGGTGTGAGCCACACTTGTTCGTATTGATAGGTCGATAGCGTCGAGTCCACAATCACAATATGATACTGTAATTAACTCTGGAAGTAGCCTAGCAGTGAAGTCAGTCCATTCGTCCCAATCTACTGAATTTGGTCTTGTTGTCCATACTCTTTCAGAAACAGATCCTTCTCCTAATGAATCAGTCATATCCCAATCAATATGAAGAATAGATCCAATCGGTTTTTCATTTGAAATTAAAGTTGCTTCAAGCAATAACAGATCTAAACTTAGTAATCTTCCTGCTCGGAGTATATACATAATTTGTTGATTTGAATCAAGAGAATGTTGTTTCATTTCATCAAATATTAATCGATCTAAATCTATATCATTTAATTCATCAGTTTGGATTTGCCATCGTCCATCTCCTGTAGGATGTACTCCTTCGATATGAAGACGAACAGCAAAATTTTCTCCTGATTCTGTTCCGAAAAATCCTGTAGCAATATCGGCATTATCTTCTATCACAGATGTGGCTACAAGTTCAAGTCTATTCTCTATCCATTCATCTAGTGTTTTTTCTGAATTATCAGGTAGGGTGGAAATTGTAGCTGTAAGAGGAGTAATTACTGAACCAATTAGAATTAGTATCATCGCACCTGGAATTCCCCATTTACGACTCAAGGGATTAATGATTGGCATTTTCAAAATCAAGAGTGAAATTGAGACTCCAATTCCTATTACTATAACTGCACTACCTCCTATTCCATCTGGATCTTCTTTTTCGGTTATTTGCCCAATCCATCCAGTCCCAGTTGGCCAGCGGGTATCTAACTCGAAATCACTTATTTCCATTGCACCGGTTCCAGGTAGGATTTCTTGAGCAATCCAACGATATACTCCAAATTTTTCACTTTCTCCATAGAAACAAAGTCGCAATTGTGCCTTATCTTCAAGATTCCAAATAATGACACTTTCAATCAAATCACCCTCTTGAGTAGTTCGAATAGAGGGAGAAGGTTGAATTTGTCCATCAAGAGTACCTAGAATTGGAATGATTTCCGTGGTAGCAATTTCAGAAGGCATTGGACTCCAAGTTAGATCTATTCGAAGTTCAGAGGCTCTTTCTCCAACACTAAACGTAAAACAGTCAATATCTTGACCAATTAGTGCTCCATTTATTTGATCGCCTACTTCAACAGATTTAGGTTCGGATAATGAACTTGGTTCATCTACATCTACAGCATCTTGATCCAATGACCATTGAATTGGTAGATCAAAATATGTGGAACCTGAAAGACCTAATTTCCAGGTTACAGGTCTATCAATTTCGAAAGCAAGTGTCAATTGAATTACATCATTTGGAGATAAAATTCGGCCTGAAGATAAGTCAATTTCTTGATCTTCCAAACGATATTCATTTGCTGATGAAAAGGGAGTCTCTGTTTGACCTTCGATTAACCATTCATTTGTTGATGGGCCAATTGCCAAAATGATATTTAGGTCTGGACGAATATATTCTCCAGGATCTTCTTCAATTGTTAAATCTACAACTAATTCATCAATGGAAATTGGAATTAATGCATGAGATGATTGAGGTGGAGACATTTTGAATTCAAATTGAATAATTTCTGGAGATAGTGGCGATGCACTGGTTTCAGAATTTTTGATTTCATTAATTCCAGTAATTGTATTGGTTAGTTGACATGTTGAATCATCGACACAGATAGCATTTAACACAGTCTGATTTGTCGAAAGTTCTGCATTAACTGGAGGAAGAAAGGCAATCAAAAGTATAATTGAAAGGAACACAAATGTTCGTTGTGTTGTTCCTCCTTTCATATCTCATCCCCTTCATTATAGATCATGAGTTTGTCCCACTGGTGAATCGATCAGAGTAACCTTACATTCTCTACAAAGATACCTGCCATTGCTTTTTCTTGTTCTAGGATGTTCTTTCCCACATTTTGGACATGTCCAGAGCCATTTCGCTGCTCTATTTCTTAGAAATCGACCAAATTCTTTACCAGCTTTTTTTGCCTCTTCATCAGGCCACAAATCCTCTAATCTTCTAAATACAGCATCATGTCTAATATTTCCAATAGCATGTAAGTATTCATGAAACATTAGGAATCGAGCATAATGAATCCATTTTTCATTAACCGCTTCAGGATGGATTGCAACTTCTTTTACATCTTCAATTGTTTTGGTGTAACCTTTAGGGCCTGGATTAAATCGGCATACAGCATGCATCCTAGTTGCATTTTTTCGAATATATCCTAGTGGAATTTGCTTTAATTTTTCTTCTTCTTCTAGATTGATTAAATCTAATATTCTCATTACTGGAAGAACAAGATTTCGAATTTCATCCAGCTTTCTATTGGTCATTTTATTGCCTCAATTCCATCTATGGTAAGCTGGATGCCCCTCTTTTACTGCAACAAAAAGTCCCTTTCCTTTCGCACAAAGTTTGTCATCAGCAAACATTTCCATGCTGATTGATGCCCTATCTTCTAGAAGTTCAGTAACTTCACTTATCACACTTAATTCCGCCCCATGAGGGGTAGGTCTTCTGAGTTGAACACTATAATTTGCGGTAACAGTACAGGGAGGTTCTGAATCTCCATGTAGATTCATTATGGCCATTGCAGCGGTCCAGTTGCCATGACAATCAAGAAGAGTACCTATGATTCCACCATTTATCATTCCAGGGAAAGCCTGGTGATGATCTTCCGTATTGAATGTCATTGTTAGTCCATTATCCATATCTTCTCGATTAAATGAGCGAATTCTCAAGCCTTCTTTATTTGCAGGACCACATCCAAAGCAAATTGAATTTGGAGCATGAATCTCTTGCACTGACTTTTCCCCTTCCATGTATCGACACTAATTGGTCGGTCCTTGAGTTTCGGGGTAGAAAAAATACGAATTTTAAGAATATTTGACATCAGGGTTCAAAGACCCAGAAATTCCCCATGTGAAATGGAGAGATATCTTGACGTCTGGAAAAAAGAAGTCAAAGGCTTCGAAAAAGCCTTCTACTAAGGTATCTAATCAACTTCCTCGCAGTCGTCGAGTTAAGGTAGAGAAAGCATTAGAAAAAAAAGAAAATCCCTTAGGCTCATTAAAATCCAACAAGAAGCCAAAGACACACCGTTTCGCTAGAACTAGAACTAAACCAGGAGAGATGCGCACAATTAGATTCCCTCTTCTAGAAACATCGATGGGAGATCCTTGGCCTATTCGAGTAACTGTAATTCATGGAGCAAAACCCGGCCCTGTAATCACATTATTGGGGGCAGTTCATGGAGATGAGTTAGTTGGACCGATCGCCTTAACTCACCTATTAGGGTCCTCTTTTTCAGGATTTGATAAGCCATTAGATCCTAATTCACTCGCAGGAACAATACGTATTGTACCAGTATTAAATTTACCAGGATATCGAATGCGGAGTAGATATTTTCCAGATGGTAGAGATCTAAATAGAGAATCTCCAGGTACTGAAACTGGAAATACAACTTCTAGAGTTGCAAATAGAATTTTTCAGAATATTATCTCAGGTTCTGATTATGTAATTGATCTTCATACTGCTGCGAGAGGAAGGACAAATTTACCACAAATTCGAGCAGATCTTGCTGATGCACCTAGTAATGCGATTGCTAGAGGATTTGGGATAGAGGTCATTTTGGATTCATTAGGTCCGAGAGGATCATTCAGAAGATCAGCAAATGAAATGGGAATTGGATATGCTACGTATGAGGGCGGAGGCGCTAACACTTCAGATGCAGGTGCAGTTCAAGTCGCAATCTATGGTATTTTGAATGTCATGCGTTCTTTGTCAATGATTCCAGGTCAACCATCTCGTCCTAGAGCCCGATTATTAGCTCATGGTTCAACTTGGATTCGTGCAGATCAAGGTGGTTTATTGGATATGAGAGCCCCTGCTGGACGTTTTGTTGAAGAAGGAGAAGTTGTGGCTACTATCACCGATCCAGAACGTCCTGGTGCAATTGAGAATGTTCTATCACCAAGTCGCGGATTATTGATATGTACTGCAACAAATCCATATGTGAATTCAGGTGCACCAGTCGGACATCTTCTTCCAATTCATAGAGGAATTCGAGCAGTTGAATCTATGTTGGATAACGAACGTCACTTGATACCTTCAGGAACTGATGGTGATCCACCTTGGAGAGAGGAAACAGATGTTGATGAAATTGAGGTAGAGGGTGAATGGATAGCAGGTAATGTGGATGGAGGTTGGCATTCTGAAATTAATTCTCCACCACCTTCAGTTTCTGCTGAAGAAGAAGCCGCAGAGTCTTAAGAATCAAGGTTTTCTATTATTGAAGTCAGGAGCACTTGGTAGTTGATTATCATGCAATGAAATCCTTCTTCTTTCATGTATAGGAGGAGGAGTCCAAGCTTTTATTGAATCATTTTGTTTAGAATTTCTTGCCATTAGAATTACAATTAGGAATACTAACAGTACTCCAAGAATAACTAATATCATTTCAACAGAAATGGGTAAATCACTCAAGGAATTAGATTGTTCTTGCCCTGATTCTGATTTATCCTCGTTTTCCTCATCATTGATGATTGGTTCAGGCTCAGGCTCAGGCTCAGGCTCAGGTTCAGGCTCAGGAACAGGAGGGGTATCAGCAATTAGTCGAACAGTCCAACTCAATTCAATGGATCCATTTGCATCTTCTATTAATATCTTGAAAACTACAGTCAATCGTCCCTGAACACAGGATGTTGCTTCAAAATCATCTTTAGGACTGTTACAATCAATTACTGGAATAACTAGTCCAGAAGATGATCCATTGATGATTTCAGAGTCCCTATACCATGTCTCATTGAGTTCTACACCTGCAGGTGCTCCACTCCACGTTAACGTCATCGGATTATCTGTGATGATATGTTCGAAGAAATTTGAATTCGGATTTTGAGTAAGTGCAGCTTGTCTGTCAACATCTTCGTCAACTATCGAATCACAATCGTCATCGATTCCATTCCACATCTCAGTTGCTCCCGGATATATTGAAGAATTACTGTCATCACAGTCAAAGAGCCACAAGATTCCATCATTATCTGAATCTATTTCTGGAGTCAAGGGGTCAGTTGAATGAATATTAATTTCTTCACCATCTTTGAGTCCATCCCCATCAGTATCGTTATTCGTTGAATTTGTACTATGTACATGGAATTCATCATGATCATATATGCCATCATTATCTGAATCTAGGGTAAGAAAATTCTCATCAATTTCTGAATCACAATCTTGATCGATACCATCTAATATTTCTATAGCATTAGGATGGATAGACGCATTAGTATCAACACAATCTTGGAACCAGTAATATCCGTCACTATCTGAATCTAAATCTGCTACTAATGGGTCTGTAGAATGAATATTGACTTCATTACCATCCGAAAGTCCATCACTATCCGTATCAGCATTATTCGGATCGGTGAGATGAGTATGGAATTCCTCATAATCATTTAATCCATCACCATCTGCATCCATGAATTCAAATCCTTCATCGATTAATGAATCACAATCGTCATCAATTCCATTCAGAAGTTCTGGTCTACCTGGATTGATATTAGGGTCATTATCATCGCAGTCTCCAAACCAGTAGTATAAATCCGAATCTGCATCTAAGTCGATTACTAGAGGGTCACTTCCATGGATATTTACCTCCTCTCCATCAGTAAGTCCATCTCCATCAGTATCTTGTAAATTTGGATTAGTCGAATTAACTAAGACTTCTGTACCATCATCTAATCCATCACCATCAGAGTCAGGATTATTAGGATCTGTAGATTCATTTAGAATTTCATCTCCATCATTTAGTCCATCTCCATCAGTATCTGCCAGTGAGGGGTTAGTATTGTGAATGTTAGTCTCATTAACATCAGTAAGTCCGTCGCCATCAGAGTCTCTGTATTCGTCTATTCCATAGAATTCCAGATGCCAATCATCAAAAGTCCCAGTATCTCCATTTGCCTTATCTTCTACTGATAATGTCCAATCACCTAATGCATATTCATCAAGGTGTCTTTCTGAACCAAATGACCATGCAGTGTAATCACTTCTTGCATCTCCATGTTTCTCGCTCAGGATAGAATTGGTTCCATCAGGAGAGGTGAGAATGATTTCCAAGTCTCCCCTTGCTGAGTGAGTGATATTGACTACAATATTCACATGCTCAATTTTTAGATCTTGATTAACAGTAATGGTGTCTGTGACTGGAGCTCCATTATCGGGGATAGAAGTTCCTGGGCTAGAAATCGATGTTCCAAATGATGTTTCAGTTTGTAATTTAGTCCAATTTGCAGCTAAGGTAACAGCTGCATGCGCATCAACAGCTCCAAATCCATACTTGTGTGAAATATCATATCCTGCTCCATTTGTACTCCACGAAGAATCACTGGCATCATTTTTCCTAGCAGAGTGTGCCAAAATCCCCATTACATCTCTTGCAGTAAGAGTAGGATCAACCTCAAGAATTAGTGCGACTACTCCAGAGACTAATGGGGTTGCAGAAGAAGTACCACCAAAACTAGGATTAATGTCTCCAGAATTATTGTAACCTCCACTACCTGGAATATCTGTTGTGTGTATCCCCCTTGAACCACCATTTGAATGAGCTACGACTAGTACATTTGCTCCTGGTTCAGAGTACCAAGATTGAGTTCCATCATTAGTAATCGCACCGACTGAAATTGTTTGTCTAGCATTCGCATACCCATCATAATTTGAATTATCTACATCCCCATGCCCATTTCCTCCAGCCCATGTAATTACATTCCCATACCCATTTCGACCTGTTGTGAAATCAGATTCAAAGGCAGCAACGGTAAGTGGCCCAGGCCCAGTTAGTGAGTAAAGCCAACTATATGCATCACCATCAAAGGGACCCCATGAGTTACTGTAAATATCATTATTTTGATCATCTAAACTTAGAGCATTTGCCTCCATAGAATCGGTTTTTCCACATGCTATTAACAGAGATCCACTCATATCTGCTCCATATGCTACTCCAGCAATTCCGTAGTTGTTATTTCCCCGTCCTCCAGCAACTCCCGCAGCCGATGTTCCATGTCCATCTCCTGAAGAAGGTGTAGGGTCTGCATCATTATTGCAATAGTCATAGGAACCTGATGCTTGATAACCGGACGATAAATCAGTATGAGTGTGGGCAAATCCATCGTCAATTATTGAAATTGTAACTCCGCTACCATTAGCAATATCCCAAGCAGCAGTGACATTTGCATCTTCGCCTACGGTCCCTCCTCCTTGTCCAGAATTAATCAAGTGCCATTGTGAACCAATTTCAGGATCATTGAGTACGGCCCTAGGTTGATGTTCCTGTAATCTATCAGGTAGACTTCTTTCTATCAGTCCAGCTAGTTCTAAATCAGAGAGAATTTCAGGAGCATTGATTGAGTCTTCAAATTTCCAAATCCAAGCCCCTTCAAGGAAGGGTGCTGCCTTTATTTCGACTTTCGAATCAATCCAAGGTTGAATAATTTCAGGTGTTAATGTAGATAGGACCAACCATTGTTCTGGTGGTTCTTCTGAAACAGAGTTTTCAAACGCTTCAACTTGAAAGAATGCTCTCTGAACAGCACCCGAATAGGTATGAAAGACATTCTCTGTTTGAGGTGCTACCTCTTGAGAAGACGCAAATGGTGTCATTAAAGATAGTAACATGATAGCAGTGAGAGTACCCACTGTCGCGCGCATGCACCTTCATGGGTTCCGAAGCGTCATAGTGGTTGCTATGCTCCAAGGAAACTATTTACTTCATTTTTCACTTCTTCATCTGCCATTAAACGGCGTTGCGACTTTGCAACTTCAAAGAGGTGATTAACCAACTTTTCATTAGGTTGGTAGCCATTCTTCTCTAACCAAAACACAATATTTGATCGTCCAGACATGTGTCCTATTCTGATAATTTGTTCGAGTCCAAAATCTTGGGCAGGTACCCCGCTGTAAATTCTGTCTGCAAGCCAATCATCACCTTTCTTCATTGCTTTAACAACTGCACTAGCGTG
>DAPV01000021.1 GCA_002502625.1 Euryarchaeota archaeon UBA125 | reverse complement strand
AGAGAAGATCTATCTTTGATTTTGTTAGATAGTGGTGTAGATCCTTGGAATACCCGAGAAATCCTTTCTTCTTTAGAAACAGTTTCTGTCAAATCATTGATTCCTCCCACTGGATTTCTAATTCAAGGTAATAAAGAAGGCTTAGTTGCTGCTTCTTCTGTTTCTGGAATAATTTCAACATCATCAGTTCCAATAGCTTTAGTTGTTGATGAATCAGTTAGGAATACGGTGGAATCAATGAATCCTGAAGATCGAATTACTGTATTGATTACTGGTTGGAGAGATACTTCAGGAGATCTTAATTCCATGGTGGAAATTGATGAACAAATTCATGATTTTTCAGAATTAAATGTTTTTGAAATTCGTCCTTGGGGTGATGGTAGAGTTGAGGCAGAAGTAAGTGCAGCCACAATTCCAATCTTAGCTACAAATCCATCAGTTGCGTGGATATCATTCCCTCCTCAGTGGGAGATACACAACGATCGGTCTTTGGTCCATATGCGAGTGGCAGATACTGCTAATGCATTCATTTCTGAATTAAATGGCTCAGGAATTACTGTTGCTGTTGCAGATTCTGGGATTGATCAGGACCATGGAGATATGAATGGTAGAATTACACATGTTGAATCAATGACATGGGGTGATTCTTCCACAGAAGATAGACATTCAGGTCATGGGACTCATGTAGCTTGTACAGTTTTGGGCGATGGAAGTCGAGGGGGATATGCAGGGGTTGCTCCAAAGGCTGAACTATATTTCCAAGCAATGGAAGATGACTCTTCAGGTCAATTTTCAGGAGCCAGTGTTGACTACATGTTACGTACTGCTTACAATGCTGATGTTCAGATTCACACTAATTCGTGGGGATCTCAAGGAGATCATGGAAAGTATACTACTTCTGCTGCTGATGTAGATAGCAGGACATCTCAATACGATCAATTTTGGTCATATGATGGATTTACTGTTTTGTATTCTGCAGGTAATGATGGGAATACGGGGTTAACACCGCCAGCTACAGCTAAGAATTCAATTGCTGTTGCGAATCATCACAATAGAGGAGGCAGTGCTCCCGATACTATCGCTCAGTCTAGCAGTAAAGGGCCGACCGACGATGGCAGAATTAAACCAGATTTGGCAGCTCCAGGATCTTGGGTAAGGTCGTGTCTTTCTCAGGATGCTCAAGATACAGGTGGAAATAGTTGGAAGAGCACATGGTATATCGAATATTCAGGTACTTCGATGGCGGCTCCAAATGCTGCAGGTGCTTCTGCACTTGTTCATGAATATCTTACCGAAATAGCTGGTCGCCCCTCTCCACAAGGTTCGTTAGTCAAGGCATTGTTGGTTTTGGGCGCAGAAGATATGGGCTCTAGAGATATACCTAACGATAATGAGGGATGGGGGAGGATTAATGTTGCAAATTCCTTAGTTCCTGGAACAGATGTAGGGATTTTTGTTGATGATAGGAATAGTCTTCGGTCTGGTAATTCTGCTACTTATGAGTTCAATCTGACTCGATCTAATTCTCCATTGAAAGTAGTATTAGCGTGGTCTGATTATCAAGGTAGTTCATCTAGTTCTAGTCAGTTAAGAAATAATCTAGATCTTGAAGTAGTTGCTCCAGATGGCACTACTTCCTATCTTGGAAATAATTTCCAATCGGGTCGTTCTGCACCAGGCGGCTCTCCTGATTCAACTAATAATCTCGAAGTAGTTCTAGTTGATTCAGCAATTGCAGGTGTTTGGACTGTTAGGGTATCTGATGTATATCACGGAGGAGGTAGGAGTGAGCAACCTTATTCAATTGCAGTCCGTGGAGTGAATGTAAATGATCTTCGATCTGATCCAATAGTTGTTTTATCTGATGTATCTTATTCATCTGAGGTTCCTCAAGTAGGTGAAGAGATGACAATTTCTGTTCCTATTTCCAACCAAGGTAGTGGTCGAGCACTAGATCTTGTTGTCGAAGCAGGAATACTCAAAGTTGGTACATTAGGGACAGATTTAGGCCGCCAGACAGTCACCATTGGCCCCGGAGTCACTCGAGTACTTCAATGGCAGTGGACTCCTCAGGATGAAGGAGAAGTGACATTACGAATCAATATAGATCCTGATGAAGCAATTGAAGAATCAGATGAAGATAATAATGTGGCAAATATCCCGCTTATTGTTTCAGCTCCTGGTATAAGGGTAGATGTTATTCAAGCAACTCAGGTTGTAACTTCTGCTGATCAGGCTTCTAGCACTTGGACATTGAGAATTAAGAATACAGCATTAGTCCCAACTAATGCTTCAATGCAATCAGGTCCTGCAATCAGGGATTTTGATGGTTCATCTTTTTCTTGGTTTAATTCATTCAATAGAACTTCGATGCCTCTTGAAGGTAGTGAAATTGCCGATGTAACTTACACTTTGGTTCATCCTTCGCCACCAGATCCAGGAAATTATCGAATAACTATAACTGGGACTGATGAAGATAATAATATTCAATTTCCTATTGATTTAATGTTGATTGTTCCGGTTCTTCCCGACGTTCAATTCCAGTCTACCACTTCACTGGTTACTCTCCATCCTGTTCAAAATACTTCATTTGAGGTACTGATGTCAAATCGTGGAAATGGTGTTCAAGGATATGATTTGAGAATCGATGCTCCTCAAAGTTGGAGCATGGGATTCGATGAACTTGGTTCCACAAAGGGTGCTTCCGGAGGATCCACAGGTACTATGGAAATTGGAGAACAAATTAGAATCAATATGACTGCAATTCCCCCTTCAGTTATGATTGCTGCTGGAACTAGTTTAACGGCAAAACTCGTAGCAACATCACAAGTAGACCCAACGGAATCATGGGAGATTGAGATCCCTCTAAAGGTACAGTCTTTTGATAGATTAACTGCTCGTTTAGATACTCAAATCGGCGTAGTTTCTAAGGATGCAACTCTTACTCTTCAATACACAATTACGAATACAGGGAATCAAGATGTCGTAGTCACTCCAAATGCAGATAATCGCCCTTCTGGATGGGATTTAAGCAGTTCATTATCGCCATTTACTGTAGTACAAGGAGATGAGGCAATTTTTGGTATTGCTGTAACTGGAAATGGACTCGCTTCTAGTGGAACTATCCAACTTCAATTTGTTACTGAAAGTGGATATTCAGTTAGTGTCCCGTTACAAATTCAAGTTCAGGAAGAATATAGCGGACAAATTTCATTTTCATCAATATTGTTGGCTAATGGATCTATTGGAACAACCCCGTTATCAGCGGGAGATGTAACGACTGGTTCTCCTGGATTTTTACTAGAATGGCTTGTAGAAAATGATGGAACTACCCCATGGTCTGGAGTTTATTCATTAGATGTAGCATCAGGGTGGAATTATGAATGCGATTCACCAGGTGAATTAGCCGGTGGTTCTTCAGGTTACTTGACTTGTACTGTTGTTATGCCTACTGATGTCACACCCGGTTCTCAGCCCGCTATAGGAGCCATAGTTACTGCAGGAGATTTATCTTTACTAGAAATAATATCAATTCGAGTTGCTTCTGTAGAATCAGCATCAATTTCTTGGTCTGAAAAATCTCCTACAATTCTTGTGGCAGGGCAATCTAACCAAGTTGAAGTAGAGATTCAAAATACAGGAAATGCTCCATTTGAGCATCGTGTTAGGATTTTAGCACCAGAAGATTGGGATGTAGAATTAATTGATTCTCCAATCATTAGCTTAAATCAACAAGCTGTGACATTCATCGATATTCGCATTACTCCGGATAATGCTGTAACTAAATCTACTTTTATTAGAGTTGAAATCTTAGGTCCTGATGACGTTATTATCTCCTCTGAAAACTTAGATTTGGAGGTAACAACCTCTACTCAGGAGAATACAGATTCGGGAATAGGAGGAATTTTATTTGCCTTAGCCGGCTTTTTGGTGCTATTGGGGGCATCTGTGATTGTAGTCCTCGTAATTAGAAATCGTCCATCGACGAGACAATCGTTTACAGGTACTTTGCCTCCACCACCAACATCTATTGAATCTTCGAACAGTCCATTGATTTCATGTTGGGCTTGTAGTGAGAAAATCATTTCTTCTAATCGAAGAGCATGTCCTTCCTGTGGTGCTCGATATCATCTTCCTGGAGAGTGTATTCACGCCGGTTTGGAAAATTGTCGACGTTGTGGTGCATCTTCATCTACATTCGTGGAGGAATAACATGCATCTTGTAGGAGGTCATTTATCCATCGGATGCTCACGGAGGGTTATGCGAGGCAGAAGGGCGAGAGTAATTCTTCCTGTTTTTTTGCTGATTTTTATGTCTTTAAGTCCGATTGTTTCTGCTGATGCAAGCATTACTTTGACTTCCAATACATTGGCTCAAGAGGCTGATTCTGATAATCCAGCAGAATACACTATCACTGTAAGAAATACTGGTTCTGATGATATCACTGTCAGTTTGAGTACTGTTCAAGGAGAGGGTTGCCAAGGTTTTACTTCTAATATTGAGCAAATTAGTGGGACAATTGGTGGAGGATCTAGCGAATCAACCACCTTGACTGTTACAGTTGGTCAAGGTGCTGATGGAGATTGTGAAACTACTGTACAGGGCACTGCACAAGTTGCACCTCCTGCGGCTCCAGGGGCACCTGGACAAGATGAGATTACTGTTACTACTACTGCAGGTTCTGGAGGAGGGGTATACGGTGTATCACTCTCAACTCCTCAACCAACTAGAGAGTATTCTTCTTCTGATGGAGAGGAAGTAGAATGGACAGTTTCTGTTGAAAATACAGGTCAACAAGCAGAAACAGTTTCACTCAGCATGGATGATGATGGTTCCTGTGATTCTGATTCTTTATCGGCAGTTGTTGAACCCGAAACAGTTAATCTACAATCTTCTGGAGATACAGAAGATGTAACGGTGACTGTTGATTTACCAAATGGTGCTAGTACTTCAGCTGATTCTCATTGTTTTATTCTAAAGGCAGTGGTTACTCAAGATCAACAAAATCCTAGTGGTGGAGCTGAAGATAATCTATCTCTTACATTGAATGTTCCTGAAAGAAAAGAATGTATTGCATCATTATCTCCTTCATCGATTTCAGTTAGTCCTGGTGAAATTGCAACATCAACATTCACTGTTACTAATGATGGAAATACTCAGTGGACAGTTTCTACAGACACTTCTGGAGCCAATCAAGATTGGGTAAACTTTCCAGGAGTTTCTTCAGGACTAATATCTGAAGGAAATTCTCGAACCTTTGATTTGGAAATTATTCCAGATGATTCTATTGAATCGGGTACTAGTACTCTGATTACTATCAAAGGGATGGATGGTACTTCAATGAAATGCGATGCCACCCTTACTGTTCAGGTTGGTCAATCCCACGCTGCAAATCTTCAAATTTCCACAGGCTTTGTTTCCAATGTTGAACCCGGTTTATCTGCAATTAATTCACTTTCAATATCAAATGAAGGAAATGGACAGGACACACTAGTTCTAGGTGGCTCTGTCCAATATGTGGGCCAGTCAGGATCGCCTAGTGGGTGGTCTGTTTCCTTCGCTTCTTCTTCCATTACTTTGAATAGTCGACATGCAAATTCAGGAGGTTCTCAAAGCGTAGAAGTTCAAGTTTCGGTTCCGAACGATGCAAGAGCCGACCAAGATGTTGAGGTTACTATTAGCGTATCTTCTTCCCTTGCCTCATCATTAGGAACTTTATCTGTTGAAACATTCAGAATTAGTGTTGCTGAGGTACACGAATTAACCGTTGCTACATCAGTTGGAGGGGGGGAAATAATGACTCAGACTGGATCTGCTGGACAAATAGTGCGCTTCCCTTTTATGATCATGAATGATGGAAATGTTCAGGACAATTTCCTTTTCGAATCTTGCGATGATGGAGTCAAGAACGATTGTATTTCTCCTTCTTGGAATACTCGATTTGTTGATTCTCAAGGGAATCAGATTAGTCTTATTGTGATTGAACCTGGTCAAACAGCAACAGTTGAATTGCAAGTAACTGTTGATGCTGGAGCATTTGAATTTGAAGAAGAAGAATTTAGAGCACAAGTATACATTCAAGGTAATACAAATAAATTTGATTCTGCATCTTTTAAGGTTCGAGTTTCTAATTACGACTACTCTGCATCAATTGCATTTGCTGATCCTGGAGATGATCCTGACTCATTAGAAATTGCATTAGCTCCAGATATGACTTATTCGTTTGACGTATTAGTCTCCAATTCTGGAAATAGTAGTTTCGAAGATGAAGGAATGCTCAGTTTTTCGGGTATGGAGGGCCTTGTAGAAGTTACATTCACTAGTAATGGAACAGAAGTCAGTGGTCCGTTTGTTATGGGTTCTCCTTCGTCTGTTCCTCTTGTTTTCACAGTCACTCTAAGTTTACTTCCTGCTGCTGAAGATGGAGATTATGGAACTCTAAATCTTAACGCTGCTTCCATGAATGATGCGGCGAATCCTAACAATGTTCAAATTCTGTTATCTATTGCTACTGTTTACGAAATAGATGTTCAAATCTTAACAGAATCTACTCAACAAGTAAGCATCGGGTCTTCAGTACAGTATGAACTCAATGTTACAAACACTGGAAATGCGAGAGCTGAATACACAGTCAATCTTTCTGATGGACTTAGAGGTTGGACCTTAAGTCACGATATGGATGATACATTTTTCCTTAATCCTGGCGAATCCCAAACTATACTGGTGAAAGCGTCTCCTCCTATTGGAATTGTAGGCGAAGATCGTCTTCCGTTTGTAGTGAGAGTTGAACCAATAGAGTCTCCATTAGATGGTGTTCCACTTGATTTAGTAGCACTAGGTGTAGAACCAACTTGGGGGGACAAACTAGGTTTATCTGAATCTCAGGAGAATTATGTGCAAATAGGCGGACTTGCTCTAATTGTGATAGTCATTTTAGGATTTATTATGCGAGCATCGGCTCAAAACCGTCGCATGCAAGCAGATTTTGATTTAATCGAGTCCGAAGATTGATTCAATCACGTCTTCAGTTTTCACCACATAAACCCCTCAAAGTGAAGAATATCCTTATGGGCAGGTTTCTGGTGGCTTAAGTTGTAGGACATCAGGTCCTTCAGAGGTGCGAGTTTTGTCTACTATACCAGCAGACTATCTTGCGGTTGGTTTGATGGCTATTGTAGGCTTTTTGTTTCCGTTTGGTGGTTTCCTAACATCTTACTTCCTTCGACCTACCCAAGACCCTAACGATCCAACAAAAATGAGATCTATTCTTATTCCTGGAATGGAGTCCGATCAAAGTCTTTACGTACGTCGTTTAAGTACCTATGAATGTGGGTCTGATCCTGTTGGAGATGCCCGAATTGAGTTTCATTTCCAGTATTATTGGTATGCAATTATTTTCTTAGTTTTTGATATAGCATTCATGTTCCTTTCATTCGCTGGTATTCTTGTAACAGAAGCCACAGCACAGGGAGGTAGCCAAGTAGTTTCTTTGGAAGAGGTATGGGGTGGCTTGGTTACCCTTACTGCTATTTTTGGCTTCATGGTTCTAGGAGTATGGTATGTTTTCCGTAAACGGGGACGAATTTACATTTGAGGTGAAGAAATGGCTGATGACGGACAGAATTATTCTATCTTTAACAGTAGACTGTTAGTTGATGTAGTAGGCGATGTTACTGATGAGGCGTTGAAAGCTAGTCGTCTAAAAGAAATCATAGGTGTTATTGGAGGCCGATTATTCAATTGGGCATCTCGTAAGTCCTTTTTTCCTCTTCATCTTGGAATCAAATGTTGTGCTCTTGAGATGGCTGCAGCAGGAGGTCCTCGTTTCGATGCTCAGCGATTCGGTCTTTTCTTCAGAAGTAGCCCTCGACAGTGTGATGTTTTGCTAGTAAATGGACCAATTTCCAAGAAGTTTGCAGATCCAATTGTTCGATTGTGGGAGCAAATGCCTGAACCTAAATGGTGTATCGCCATGGGGGAATGTGCTATTTCTGGAGGCCCATATTTCCAATCTTACAATATTCTCGAGGGAGTTGATACTGTAATTCCAGTAGATGTGTATATCCCTGGTTGTCCTCCTCGTCCTGAAGCTTTAATCGATGGGTTTGATTTATTGAGACAAAAAATCCTCTTGAATGGTGTTAGCCCTGATATGGTGGCAGAAGACACGTCCAATCCAATTGTTGTAGGTGATGATTAGATGGGGATGAAAGTCAATCATGAGAAGCAGGTTGCTGCAGCTAATGATGTAATTACTGCTCTAGATGCTGAATTTAGTGGTGAAGGCTTGAGTTGTGAACTTCGTATGCATGCAGGAGGTAAGCAACAAAGATCGTATGTTTACCTTGAGTGTCCACCTTCGATATGGTTGATTGTCGCTGAAACACTTTCTGAAGTCCATGGAGTAGATTATTGTTCAATGATAACTGGTATTCATTGGCCTGAAAAGGCTCCTGAAATGGAATGGCAAATAGTTGTCCATTTAATGAGAATGGGTATACAAAACCCACCTTCTAGTGAAGGAATAGTAATACCAATTATTTCCGATGCATCAATTCTACAAGGATCAGACATGCCTTTGGAATTTGAAATTAGCATTCCAATTTCAGAGACTAGAACTCCAACAGTTCCGTCTGTTCAACACATTTGGGTTGGGGCAGATTGGAATGAAAAGGAAACTTGGGATTTAGTAGGGATAGACTTCGAAGGGCATAAAGAAATGCGAAGAGTATTGCAACCTCACGAAACGCCCGCTGGATTCCATCCTTTGCAAAAACAACACAAATTAAGATATCACGAATTCAATGAAATGTATGACGATGCTCAAGGATTTATGCGTAAATCAGAAGATATTGGTAAGGTCAAGTAAGGAGGGTTTTAGATGGCAGAAATGTGGATTTCTATGGGCCCTCAACACCCCATGACTCACGGTTTATGGACATTAAAAGTCAAGATAGATGGAGAAACAATTGTCGATACAATTCCCGATTTAGGTTACATCCATCGAGGTGTGGAGAAGATTTGTGAATCTCGTGACTTTACTCAAATTACACCCTATTGTGACCGATTATGTTATGCTAGTGCTAACACTTGGTCACATTCATACATTTATGCTGCTGAAAATTTATTGGAAGTCGAAGTTCCTGAACGAGCAGAATATATTCGATTGATTGCAGTTGAAATTCAAAGAATAGCTAGTCACTTGATGTGGTTAGGCGCATATTGTCCAGATATTGGCAATCTTACAGCATTCGTATATTGTCTTCGAGAACGTGAAATGATGCTCGATCTTTTACAGGAGTTAGGCGGCTCTCGAATGCATTACAATTTTCCTAGAATTGGAGGAGTAAAGCGTGATTTGCCTCATGGTTTTGCTATGCGTTGTAGGGCCAAAGTGAAGTTATTCCTTGAACGAATTCATGAATATGAAGCACTACTTGACGAGTCCACAATTTTCCTAATTCGTACTCAAGGTGTAGGTTATGCAAAACCAGAAGAGATGGTAAATCATGGAGTTACTGGCCCTAACCTTAGAGCAGGAGGAGTAAATTATGACGTTAGATGGGCACACCCTTACTCAGTATATGACGAGTTAGATTGGACACCTTCTGTGGAGAGGTCTTCAGTAAAGGGTGCTGATTGTTACGATCGTTATCGAGTTCGGTTAGATGAAATGAAGACTTCAGCTGAATTAATTCTTCAAGCATTAGATAGAATCCCTGGAGGAGCAGAAACATATCATGAACCAGGAGATCCAGCACTTGTGGCAAAGGCCCCTTCTCGTGCAACTGATGGTCAAACCGGCTTCCATCATTTTGAGGATCCTCGTGGAGAATCCATGTTTTATATTGTTGGAGGCGGAGACGAAAGAGGGAAGAATCCATATCGAGTTTCTATTCGCTCTCCCATGTTCATTACTATTCCTTATGCAGCAAAATGTATGATTGGATACAAAATTGCCGACGTTCCTGCAATAATGGGAAGTTTCGATCCTTGTATCGGGGAGACAGACCGGTGATTGTATGGCTACAGAAGACTGGTTTGATGTTCGTGGAGCAGTGGCATGGGTCACTGAACAAACAATGGACAGAACAATCGGCATGACTAGGTTTTGGGAACAAAAGTACTGGTTAAGTGACTTTTCTGCTGAATTCGCTATGGCTGGAATAATTTTTGTAGTTACGATGTTGGCAGTATTGGGTCCAGTTTGGATGGAAAGAAAACTCATCGCTCGTTTGATGGATCATCGTGGTTCAACGATTGCAATCCGTTCATTATGGACAGGTGAAGGAAATATCCGAGTAGAATGGTGGAAGAATTTACCATTTGGAATTGGAGTCCCAATTGGTTGGATTAATGGATTTTTATGGAATAATTTTGGCAATGATTCTAGCAACCCAAAGGTCACTCAAGTTGGAAATAGAAGTTATGCTGGTTTTTGGTGGGCTTTACCTGGAATGATTAACAATTTCGCTGACTTTACAAAATTCGCAATCAAAGAACATATGCCTCCT
>DAPV01000008.1 GCA_002502625.1 Euryarchaeota archaeon UBA125 | reverse complement strand
AGATAAACGCTGAATCATTTCAGTAACCGAAGCAGAACTAATATTCATTAATTCAGCCAATTGAGATGTTCGTACTATAGCATCAGGAGAATGATCATGCACTTCATATATTCTCTTAATGTACATCTCCTCAAATTCAGTTAGATTTTCCATATTATCCCACCAATGCCTCAAATTCAGAACCACAAGCTGGACATCGAGCAGTCGCAGGACGTTTCGAAATTGGTACCTTCAACATCTGACCACAACTAGGACATTCCAAAAGATCATCTTTACTCATGGAAACTAATAGATTCGATTCATTTTCTTCATTAGAACTATCTTCATCAAATTCAATATCGTCGATTTCATATTCATCATTTTTCATCGTTTCTTCAGGACTAACTTGAAATTCAGTTGAACACGGTGGAGCACATCTAGCCTTTCCAGAATATGTTTTTGGGATTAATAAAGCACGGTTACATTGAGGGCAATTTACTTCTCTCTTTTCTTCAGAAGAAATATCAATATTTTCGTTTTTATCGACTTTTTTAGTCTTCTTCATAGAAACAGACTTTTTACTGCCTCTACTTGCTGACCTCATTGCAACCGATACTAAAATTCCAGTCAAAATCCCTATACTGATAGCGAACCAAGGTATTTCGGAACTAGAACTTGATACAACGTTATTAGAAATTACAGAATTATCAAATTCTGAAATCAAAAAATCAGAATACCACTCAGCACGAATATCCACGGGATTTCCTGATGGCCAAGATTCAATAGAAAATGTAATTGATAAATCTGAATTGGTTTGTAATGATGGCGAATTCATTTCTGCTAAAACAATTCCAGAGGCTGACGAAATGAGTCTAACTATTCCAGAATTTATTTTATCAGTTCCAGTATTAGAAATAAGAACATCAATAGAAACGATATCTCCTGCTGATGGTATTTCAGGAGATATTGAAATGATTTCAATTGTTCCAGAAATCTCAGGAGGAGACACTATAATTTCATCTGAGGCAGAGTCGTGTGATATCCAATCGATAGGAGTCAATCGAATAGAAACAGATGAAATCGACGGAGAACCAAGTGATAGGGAAAAATGACGAATGCCAGGTGTCAAAAATGATTCGAAACTTTGTAATAATTGCGAATTAGAACCAGAATTTCCAATCAATTCGATAGATACATCTCTACTTCTACCCACATCTAGAATTGTTCTAAATGAAATTTCGAGTCCATCATCAGAGGTCCATGATGAATCCAAAATATCAACATACAATTCTTGAGGTTCTTCAATAGAAATTTGCGAATGACCAGAAAGATTCTCTGAAACTAAAGAATCGTTAGATATAATTTCCCAATATACATCAATTAATCCAACTTCTGAAAGAACAAAAGGAGTAACAACTTCTCTACTCGAGCCAGGTTCGATAACTATTTCTTCTCCAGCATATGTCTGATTAGATGAATTCAATAAGAGAAAGACTGTTCCACTAGAATCTCCATCGTTATGGATTAAAGAGGAAAATGATATTGTATCCCCCTGATGACCTGGAAGACCAATAACTGCAACTCCTCCACTGCCAGCAGTAACCATTGATCCAGAAGAGGCAGAAACTGTAGATGCAAATAGTGGCAATAATAGAATCACAATGACAAGACTCAATGCGACATCACGGGCCATACCCTGCATTAAGCATAGGCCTATGATAGGAGTTACTGTGAATATAGCAACTTAGGGTTACTTTATGCAACGTCGCCATGTCGCCGTGATACGATGCATGAGGACTATGAACAACTTCTGAAGTTGACGCCAGAAGAAATGGCAGTTCAAATTCTAGAAAAAAGACGTCTTCTTGCTGATCAAATTTCATTTATCATACAAGGTTTAGAAGAATCAGTCGACCAATTACAACAAAAGTATGACAAAATTACTCCAAAATATAGGAAGAATTTGGATGAAAAGAAAAATGATTCAAAGACAATCACTGAGTTTGAAACAATTAGAAAAGAATTGAAGGAAGAAAAGACACAACTGGATGCAGCAATTCGAATTTCAAAGGAATCTGATGACGCTGTAGCATATTGGACTAGAAGAGTTGAACGAGGAACTGGAGAATTAGACTATGATCACCCTGACCTACTGAGATTTTCAAAAGCTGTTAGTACAGGAAAAATGTCGAGAATAGGAATTAAGCATCAAAACAAAAAAATTTGAGGTGAGTAAATGAAAAAGAAAAATCGAAAAGCAAGGAGGGAATTTCTTTTCGATGATCTAGTTGTGTTACCTACAGAAGAAATAAATTCTACTCGAACTCAAATTAAAGAAAAATTATCAATAAAAGAAGATGAACATGAACAATTTCAACATGAACGTAAGACACTAGTGGAATTCGTAAAGAAAGTAAGAGGAATATTAATGGGACCGAGAAACCCAGAAATTTCTGAATTAGTTTCAAGATTAAAAAAAGCTCAGAATAATAGAGATAATGCAAAGAAATTGAGGGCAGATTTTGACAAAAGAGTCCCCCCTTCGCCTAAGGATATTATTGAATCATTAAAACAGAGACATAAACCGCTATGGACAATTAGTAATAGAATACAAGAAATTCCAACTTTGAAGGAAGAAATCAATCTTTTTGAGAGTTATTTTGAATATCAAGCAATGTATGAAATCGCATTAAAATCTGATGAACAACAACAAATTTTGTTAGATGCGTATAAAGAAATTAAGAACACGATGAAAGCAATAAAAAAGTTTGATTTGGAAGATATAGATGACAACGAATTTTCAAAAATTCAGGAAAAATATCCTGAGAAAAATATTGGGTGGGAAAGTGTGGATTCCTCATCGAAAAAAATTAGTGAAATCGACGATTGGTGTCAAAATTGGATAAAAGAAAAAAGAACATTGTATAAAGAAATTCAACGATTAGAAGCATATTTAAGAATTAGAGGAAAAGAAGCAGAAAAAGAATCTCTAAAAATCAAATCGGAAGTAATTCGTGAAAAGGCAGAAACCGGGGGAACACTTAGTTTAGATGATCTTTCTGCACTTATTTCGACTGGAGAGATAGGTAAAATTACAGATAGTAATCAAGAAATTGATAGAAATGGCAAAAAGAAACGGAATAAAAAATCTAGGAATAGGAGATCTAATGCTAGAAGAGGTAAACCTCGCTCAACTAAAAGGACTCACAAAGAGGACGGGAATGATTGATGAATAATCCAAAATGGATTTTCAAAACACCTCCAGTATCAATAGCACTTTCAAAGGAAATAGCATCAATTCTTAGAATGACAACAGGAGAACAGCTAGTAGGAGAAAGAATATCTATTCTCCCTTTAGCAAAAAATGGGATTATATTACTAGAAGAAAATGACAGAATCTTAGGGTCACTTCTTTGGATGAAAATTAATCCACGTACTGCAAGAGTGTTAGGATTTGGAATTCATCCCGAATTTCAAGAGAAAAATCTAGGTAGCGAATGTTGGGAAATTTTCATCAAAGAAATAATTCAACAAGACATGAATAAGGTTACTCTTGAAGTAAGAGAATCAAATGAAAGAGCCATAAAATTTTATAGAAAAAAAGGCCTAAAACCCAAAGGTTGGATTGAAGAATATTATCAAAATGAAAAAGGAATTTTAATGGAAATTGAATTATAAAAAATATAATTTATATGCATCATTTTTAGTATAATCACTTAGAGTAAATAATGTGCTAGACCGGTTAATGGACGATCTGGCATCAAGACCAGAAATATCTTGGACATGTTTAGTTGGAGACGATGGCACACCAATTAGGATTAGACCTGGAGTTCTATCAACTCCTGAGGCAGCAGCAGCGTTAGCAGAACAAACAATGTCTAGAGCAGAAGAACATCTGATGGGAGGAAAATTGACTAGAATGAGTTTAGTTGGTAAAGAAGGAATACTAATATTAGTCCGAGTCGGAGAATATCATGTTTTGATTACGTGTGGAAGAGATATTCAAGGACATGGAACTGTAAGAAATACTACTACTGAAGTAGCAGAAAGAATTGCTTCAATAATTGCTTCAGGGATTAATCAAACAGAGGACCAATAATCTCTAGTCCAGTTTGTCCGACTTGAACTGCTTGCTTTTCCATGCTATGGCGAATATGTCTCATTTTCTCCACTTGGAGTGTTCTAACTATCTGACCATTCCTTAAATCAACACCCATTTTTAAAATTGCATCAGCCAGGAATCCTTCGTTTCCTTCTAATTCCGCATTTTGCCCTGAATATCTTTCAGTGATAATGAATGTATACAATCCTTGTAAACGAAGAAAATCGAAGAAATCGAACATTCTTTTCCTCATTTCCTCATCTACAGTCGTCAAACTGTAAATAGCACCAAGAGAATCAAGAACAAAAACACGGAAATTATCTCCCTCTTTTTGCTTGAAATGCTCAATCATTTTGCGAGTAAATTTCAGGTAATCCATATTTTGATTATCTTTACGAAGTTCAGTAAAGTCTGTGATTTGTAGACTTCTAGGCAATCTAATTCCTAACGAACGAGTACTCTTTTGTAAACTTGCAACTGTTTCCTCTACAGTACAATATAATCCAAATCCTCCCTGATTTGCTAAATGATTAGAGATCATGGTCATGCAAAAACTGGACTTCATCGAACCGGGAGGACCGGTTACCAGAGTAAGATACGGTGACTCTACATCTCTATCTAAGACTCGATTCATTCCTGCTATACCTGTAAGAAACATGACTCCAACCGATTGCAACGTGGAACATGTTAGAGATAATCCTTACCGCATTTCACAAGAGTATTTGTTGGTTAACAGGGGTCTTGCTTATATCCCGTAAGCGCCTCGCCAGAATGCTGGGCGTAATCCCATTGGTGATGACATGAAATCACTTATCGGAGACCGGAAGTCGTTGGTTGAGAAGAAAACTAATGCTTCTAGAGAAGAACGTAATCGCCAAAATGATGAAGTCAAACGTTGGGTTGAAACTCGAAAGGGAATTCAAGACACTGTCCGTAAACTCATGGATGAAATGGATAGGCAACAAGAAATTAGAGAAGCAGAAAACAAAAAAGTCAGAGATTTGAAAGTAATCCGTGAAGAAAAAACGAAAGCTATGCAAGCAATTCGAAATGAATTATTTGAACATATTGACGGTAATCGAATTGAACAACGAAGTAAGACTAGAGGAGTAGCTAGTGTTAAGAAAGAAATGTATGAATTAGAATTGAAACATCAAACAGGACAAATCACTGATAAAAAATTCAATGAAAGAGCCCAAGAACTTAGAAGATTGAAAAAAGAAGCTGAAGAACATAAAAATTCAGATAGTGATGGTCCTTCTGAAATTAGAGATAGGCTAAAGATTGCAGAAGCAGAACAAGATTCAGCACATTCAGATGTAGATGCAGCTGCAGTTATCGCACAATCAGCTCATGACTTAATGCATGAAATAAGAACTGAAGTTTCTCGATTAAAGGATGAACATTCTGATGCACATCGTAAGGTCGAAAAATTTCGTCGAGTTGCAGATAAACACCACAAGAAATTTTTAGTGGGAATGAGATGCATGCAATCAATTGACGGAATTCTAAATTCATCTACAGACGATGTTGGTTCTGGAGACGATTCATCAAGTGTTGAAGCTAGAGACTTAATGGATCTATTGATGTCTGGAGAAACTCTTGGCCTAGAAGATCTAATGGCTTTCCAAAGAAACAACTAGGTGAAACCATGATTACTCAGCAGGATATTGGTGTAATCTTGGAAGATTATGACCAATTAAAACTTAGAATTGGTATGACTGCTAGCCATAGTGCTTTAGACATATGTGATGGAGCAATTGAAGAGGGATTCCCTACAGTTGCATATTGCCAATCAGGTAGAGAGAAATTGTATTCTGAATATTTTCGTACTCAACGATCTTCTTCTGGACGTGTTAAACGCGGGATGGTAGACAAAGCAGTTACCCTTGATCGATTTGATGGCATTCTAGAGCCTCAATTTCAATCAGGAATGAGAGATAGAAACATGATATTTATCCCTAATCGAGCCTTTACTTCATACTGCAATATTGACGCCATAGAGAACGATTTCAACGTTCCAATGTTTGGATCAAGATCGATGCTTAGGATGGAAGAACGTACAGAAGAATTTGACTATTATTGGCTTCTTGATAAAGCAGGACTTCCTGCTCCAGAACCTATTCACGACCCACAAAACATTGACTGTCTAGCTATCGTGAAACTACATCATGCTGAAAAGAAACTTGAAAGAGGATTTTTCACATGTGCATCATACGAAGAATATTTACAAAAATCAACTGAACTGCTTTCTCAAGGAGTAATTGATCAAACAAGTCTTGAAACTGCGAGAATTGAAAGGTATGTTATCGGGCCGGTTTTCAATCTTAACTTCTTTTACAGCCCTCTGGAAGAGGAGATGCCAAAGCTAGAACTTCTTGGAGTAGATTGGAGATTTGAAAGTAGTTTAGATGGTCATGTTCGATTACCTGCACCTCAACAAATGACAATGCCTGCACACCAACAAATTCCAGAAATGACTGTTGTAGGTCATAATACAGCAACTATTCGAGAAAGTATTCTTGAACGAGCCTTTGAAATTGGTGAAAAATTCGTAAAAGCAAGTAAAGAACACTATGACCCAGGAGTGATCGGGCCATTTTGTCTTCAAACTTGTATCGATAAAGACATGAATTTCCACATCTATGATGTTGCACCTAGAATTGGAGGAGGCACAAATGTTCATGTTAACGTAGGTCACCCTTATGGTAACTCCTTGTGGAGGAGACCAATGAGTACTGGAAGAAGAATTGCATTGGAAATCCGAAGAGCTGCTGAACAAGATAGACTGTTAGAAGTCCTTACTTAGTTACTCCAGTATATGGATGAAGAGTTCCACTTACTGCATTCAAAATACTATTTGAAGAACCAGGTATTTCTATTATCCATGCAGGAACTAATACAGAAACAAAATCAATCTCTGTGGATGATGGATCAAGTGACCAAGTGCCATGAATTCTAAC
This sequence comes from Euryarchaeota archaeon UBA125, assembly GCA_002502625.1. Lineage (GTDB taxonomy): Archaea > Thermoplasmatota > Poseidoniia > Poseidoniales > Thalassarchaeaceae > MGIIb-N2. The sequence goes on along the minus strand of DAPV01000008.1, from coordinate 1,906 downwards.
CGATGAATTAGAATTCGGAGAATATGTTTTCCTCGTCTCTGTTACTCGTGAAATATTTTCTAAAACAATATTTTCTTCCATCCAAGTCAAAGGTGGAATTATACGTAAATCAGGCCTATGCCCTAGAAACACAGGATCTTCTAGAACGTCAAATCCACCAAAAAGAGGAGATTCTAAGACACCCCACCATGCTCTTTCTGTATTTGATTCAGGACCTCGAAGAATACCTAAAACACTCCAAATCCTTGCTTCAACCAGTACAGCTGTAGGTCGAATATCATTTCCGATAGGGTTTCTCTCAATCCAAGTCTCAAGATCTATTACTGGAGCCATTGTACATAATTCATGTTTAATTGATTCAAACCAAGCAGACTCTAAACGAATCTCTTCAATTTCACTTGATTCGACACTTCCTTCATTTCCATCAAAACTAGATACTCGAGCAAATATTTCACCAGATAATATTGCTTCACCCAACCAATTAGAAAGTTGATCAGGACTCCATATCTCAAAAACAACACCGCGTTTTTCCGGTACTCTTAGATTGGGAGCCAAAGGACGTTCGGATAAGATCCAGTGATGACCTGGTAATGTGTCAACTATCCAACGTTCTAACTCAACACGATCTAAGATTGTCCAACCATCAGGAATATGCCAAACAGTTGTATGCAATCTAGCAGGGCCGTTATTTAGACCAATAGGGGGTTCAGATATCCGACCTAAAGGACGAATAGATGGAGTTCCTATTGCTAATGGATTGGATTCGAGTACCGCTCCTCGATGCCTCAAGAGACCTACAATTAGATCATCCATTGTACTTTGAGAGACAAGTAGGGACTTCAATCATTGGTGTCAAGAACCAAATCATTCCACATTAGGAGTGAGAGTGAGCAAATCCGAATCTCCAGCATCAACCACACAAATCGAACTAACTGGAAATGGTTTTGCACATGCTGCACCTAACTCTCTATTGACCATCTCAACTTGATGAAGAGGTACATCAGGATGCCTTGATTTGAGATCAGAAACAAAATCAAGTGGACAATTTGCTGCTAAAATCACCATCCTAGCTTTGCCTGATACGCAGTTAGAAACAGTCTGATTTTGTCCGAATAGTAAAGTACCACTCGAAATCGCGTTCTTCAATTGTTTTGGTAAATCCATTTTTACATCTCCATTCTCTGCTTATAGCGTCTCATGGTTTTCATTTATTCCTCATTTGGAACATAGTATAAGTCTACACTTCCAGTTCCAAGAGCAACTGGTTGTCCCACAATAATATTCTCTGCAACTCCAGTTAAGTAATCGGTTTCACCACGTATTCCAGCATTTAGTAAATGGTTAACAGTTACCTCAAAAGCTGCCCTAGCAAGAATACTATGTTTGTTTCCGGAAACACCATGTCGACCAATTGCTCTAACTTCTCCTTCAGAGGTCATAACATCAGATACAGTCAGCAAATGGCGGACATCAACATCTAATCCTGCACCTTCCAAAGTCATCAACATCTCATTAATGATTGATTGACGAGCCGCCTCGATACCTAGATACTTATGAATCTCCATAATATTGTTAGTATAAGTTCTAGATCTATCTACTCCCTTAAACTCACTAACTTTGGCCAAGTTACTTCCAATTGTGGAGATATAGTATTCACCAGTATCCTTAGTAGGACCCTGAATATTTGCACGAATTACATCCTTAACTCCCTTCAATTTGACCTTCTTCACCTTATCTTCTAGAGCAAGAAGATCGGTATAAGTTGGAGGATTTGAAGTAAGATCTGCCATTTCTTCCTTCTTCTTTACTCCAGGAACAATTGTCAATTCCTTAGGTTTGACATCATCATCAGCTCCGACATATAATCGAAGACTACGAGATAATTTATCACGAACTTCGCTTGCAG
>DAPV01000028.1 GCA_002502625.1 Euryarchaeota archaeon UBA125 | reverse complement strand
GCAAGACTTGGACTAATTAGGGGAGGATTTGACTGGACTTTACACATAGGGCGTAAATCAGAGAATAGTGGACCACTCCAAGCATTCAATATTTCTCGACCAATTTGGTTTGATGGTTTAAATCAACACTTATTCATGGATACATTAAGGACAATTTGGCTTAGTAAATTAGCAATAATCCATGAAATTAGATTTAATTATGGAGTTGGGGAAGGAAAACCCGGCCCTGTAGATGATTGGGAAAACAAACAACAGAGCCCTAATTCAGAACAAGCACCAGAAGTTGAAATTAAAGATGAAATGTCATTTGGATCTTCTTTCGATGTTGATGAATGGGTTTGAATCAAAATGTGACCTCTAGAGGGTTCGCTTAAGTATGTGTCAATACGGTTGTATGCTTGTTGAACCGTAGGTGTATACCATGACTTACAGAATGAAGACCAATAGCCTAATGCTCACAATCCTGATGGTTTTGAGCACTACATTGATTGTACCCTCTGATGAGGTAGAAGCTGCTGAGGTGGTTATTACAGACGCAGTTCGTGTTGTAGATGGAGGTCCTATGAATGAGAGAATGGTATCTATGGCAGCAGATAGTGAAGGAAACATTCACTTTGTTTGGAGTAGAAATACTCAACATTTGTTTTACACCATGCTCGATCCTAGAGCAGACACTGATGGAGATGGCCAAGCAGACCCATTAATCGATGCTACACAAATATCAAATCCAGGAATTCATCGTGCTTGGCATCCAGATATCGCAATTGATAGCCAAGACAGGGTTCACGTTACTTGGACTGATAAATCAAGCCAACATGCAATCAAATATACTGTTCTAGACCCCTCTTTGCACCCACAAGATGGAACTGCAGCTGATGAAAGTGTAATTTCTGTTGTTAATGATATGATTGTAAGTCAACGACAACAAGATAGGGATTGGCCCGCAATTGCTGTTGATTCTATGGACAATGCACATATCGTTTGGGAAGATTCTTTCGATCCTTTGGAGAAGTTCTATTTCCAACCGCAAATCTACTATTCTATGATTGAATTTGACGGTTCTGCGGGTATTACAGCAATTGACGACTCAATGATAACTCCAGTTATTGGCCACAAAGGACACCCAGACATTGCTGTTGACGCTGATGATTATGTTCAGATTGTTTGGGATGATACTAGAGGAGGAAAAGTAGAGATGGTTGTACCTATCGATACCTCTGGATCAATGTATTCTGAGTGGGCAGATGTATGTACTGTATTCTATGGTGGTAGTTTTAGCAGCGGAGGATATTTCCGAGGAATTAAGCCAATGTTAGAAGATGCGAACATCACAGTATACGAGACAATCTATGCAATTCTTGGATACGGGATTCCATCTGCAGGACAGAGCAATACATGTTCTACAGCATACCAGACGGGCGGGAGTGGCTCTCAAGGCCCTCGAAACACCCATCTGGGGCAATTCCCGGGAGATGATAGTGGAGGAATTAGAAAACTTCAGAATTTCATATTCAATGGTGGCGCAGTAACCGGAAGTTCTGGTGAAGATTGGGGTCCATCATCAACATGGGCATGTCTTTCATGGAAAGATGCATCTGGAAACGTTCCAGGAAACCCACCAACATCTGCAGACCACAAATGGAATCCGAATGCTACAAAGATTGTAATTCCAATTTCTGACGAAGGTCCTCGAAATGGAGATCCTGCTCAGCAAGCCGATGATACTGCGTCAATCAACGAAGCTCACGATGCTTGCGTCCGAGCAGGTATAGTCCCAGTTCCAATGGCAGGCAGTACATGGGGAGGAGGAACACAAATCCAGTCTCATATGTCTGATTTGGCAAACTGTCCAAACGGTGTAGTTAATACAAATCCTAGAATATGTCCAGGTTCTACAATTCGCAATACAGATGCAGGTGGAGAAGTTTACAACTTCCCTGCTTCTGGAGGCGGATCACAACAGATGCAATTATTGGTTGAAGCAATGGTGTATTTAGCTACAAACAACTCACGTGAAATTTTCATGACAGTATTAGCTCCTCATGCTTTACTCGACAACCCATCTCCAGGATGGACAAGAGGCACATCTGCAACTAGTACATCTGGAAATGCATATACTGAAGACATAGGCCCAGAAATGGACTCAAACGGATATGGTCATTTAGTTGTAGTTAACGATACAAGAATTACATTGGATGATGCATTCAGTTTCCACCCTTCGATTGCAGTGGATAGTCAAGGAAACACCCACCTTACATGGATGGATGGGAGAGGCTATGGCTTCGAGAAGAATGTGAATTATGAGGTATTTTACTCCCGTCTAAGATTACGTGGTGCAGCGACATGGGATGGTGTTGAAAGTGGACTACCTTCATACGGAATCAAACAAATCGTAGATACTAGAATTTCTGACTTCGAAGGGCCCAATGGAATATCACAAGGGAACCCATATTCTCCATCATCATATATGCCAGCAATCCTAACAGATGCAAGAGACAATGTTCACATCACTTGGCTCGATAATAGCAATGCTACACAGGGTGAAGCAATAATGTACGCTAGATTGAATCATACTAATGACCAACCATCTTGGCCGTTGAATTCTATAGCTGCTGCAGTTCTAGATCCATGGGAGCCTACTGTAGTGTCCACATGGCAGTCAGATAAATTAGGTCCGAATTCAGGGAATTCACCCGAATTAGGCCAACCCCCTGCTTTTGCTAATGATTTAGGTAGTGGTGCACACATAGCATGGTCTGATACTAACAAATGTAATGAAGAATCAAATCAGAATACGTATACTCTATGTTATGTTCACGTTCTCACAGGTCAAGTAGAAGTAGGCCTACAGGAAGGAGAAACCTTCTATCATGTGATTGAACCAAGTGAACAAACGATGTACAACCTCACAGTAAACAATACTACGCCAGGCCCTCCTGATCTAGTAGCAGATACTTTTTCATTAAATTTGAGTGGAATTCCTTTGAACTGGTCTGCTACAGTTTACTTTTCAAATAATCATACAACGATTTTCCCAGATACTCCAATTTATCTCGCTGGTGGAGAAAAGGTTGAGATTTACATGCGAGTAATTGCCCCTTCAATTTACCAAGCAAATGAAGACGAAGTAGCTAACATCATTGTTTCAGCAATTTCTTACAAAGATCCGGCGATTCGTAGCGATAGATTGACGAGCACTCTCATGGATGTAGTTCATGGAATCCAATTAGATACTAGTCATACTCAGAGTGATATTGAACAAGGAGGAACTGCAATTTTCTCAATTACTATCACGAATACTGGTAACGTATACGATACATTCCAGTTTTATGATCCAAATACATTAGAGGGTCAGCAAGAATGGTTACTACCATATGGCTGGGGAATTAAATTCCCCCTCACAGTTTCATTAGAACCAGGCGCTTCTGTAACCAAAAATCTTGAAGTAAATGTTCCAACAACACAAGAGCCAGGAACTTGGGTTGTGTTTGTAAAAGGATGGTCCACAGGAGAACCTGTAAAATCTGTAGAGAAGGGTACATATGATGTCTTAGAACTGTGGATAAACGTATCAATTCGTTCGTCAGGCAATATTGAATTTGAGATATTTGATAGAACAGAAGAAGTTCTACCAGGGGAATTAAAATCTGATTTAGCTGATGATGCAGGTTGTGCACAATATACAATCAAGGTGAAGAAGAATTTTGCTCCAGGACACCTAATATTCGCCGTACTCGGAGGACCTGAGGATAGAAATGAAACAATGACTTTGAATCAATGGCGTCAGGAAAATTGGTATGTTGAATTAGATTTCAAAAACGCTCCTGATTATACCTTAGAAACTCGATATGATCCTACTGTACCCCGATTTTGGTCACAAACCGGAGTTCCTTACGATGTTGTAGCAACAGTTTGTGCTCCAGCAAATGCAGATGCAGGAATTGGTCCTGCTGTAAAGATCAAAGCATATTTGCAAGGTTCACCTAAGGTGTCAGATGAGGTAACACTTTCGACAATGGTAAAGCATGTGTATGAGTTGGATGCAACTACACCTTCTCTTGAAAATGACATGAATCCAGGAGAAACGTGGGCAGTTCCTATTGACATAATGAATGGAGGAAATGGCCCTGATCGATATGACATGAGAATTACTTCCATTACAGACTCTAATGGATTATCTCAACCATGGAATGTAGAGATATTCCGTTCAGATATGTCAGAATTACAACGCGACGAGAATCAAACAGTAATGGTTCATGTTGACACCCCTGATCAAGTTGCAGCAGGAACATATCAAGTAACGATTTCTATATTCTCTGAGGAAGCATGGGAAGGCACACGCCTTCGGGATGTAATCCAATTAACGATTAATGTAAATGAATACCATGACATGCAAATAACGCTTGATCCATATGTTGAAAGCTCTGTGAAGACTACTGCACCTGGAAGAACAGTCCGATTTATCATGAATTTAACAAATAACGGAAACGTTCCAGACACTCCAACACTACATAATCATACTAAGAAAGGTGATGGAAATTGGGACTCAGAGCCAGGAATGAACGCTCTTGCAGGGTGGGCAACACCACACGCAGTTGAATTCGCTCTATTGGATGGATTTGAGACAGAATATCCTATTGAATTAGCATGTTATGATGTTAATTCCACAGATGAGAAACCAGAATTTGATTGCTATTATGATGTCTTTTCTGGGACTTGGTATTTCCCATCTATGCCTGCATATACTACTGTGCAAATCGTTGCGATAGTGAATGTTGGTTCAGATGCTGCATTAGGTAATCGAAATATTGGAATCAAGGCCTTATCTGATTTTGGTAGTTCAGCAGACGGAGGAGATGATGACGAAACACCAGAATGGGTGGACTCTTGTACTATAGATTCAGACAATGATGGCCTTGCAGATAATAATCCTGGATGCGATACTAACGAACAAATCCTCACTCTTAGATTGAGGGCTCCAAATCTAGAATTCATTGGTGGCGTAGATATCTCTGAAGAACAAGCATCAGCTGCTGTTGGTGAAATGATACCTGTACAGGTAACAATTCAAAACACAGGCAATGTACATGCTACAGACATCAACATCATTCTATGTGTTGGAGATGAAGATGACATTCGTTCTGACGGCTGTGAAGAAGAAGATGTGGTGTATCGTAGAGTTATAGGCGCATTAATGCCAAGTGACAATACAGAGGACGGCGTGACAATCACCTTACTTTATCCAGTTACAGCAGGTAGTGACAATGTTGTTGTGGTAATTGATCCTGAACTAAATATCGTTGAAGTCAGTGATGATGATAACTATCTTTCAGTTGATGAGAAATTACAGTCGAACAACCCTGTTCTTGATGTAGCAATGGTCGTTGTCAGTAAGTGGTCAGTTCCAACTATTATCATGGCTGCTACAATTGGATTATTGGGAGTTGCAGGTCTGATGATGGTTTCTCGAAGAAAGGAAGCATTAGATCGGGTTGCTGAACAAAGTAGCCTTCTACAAGGACTTGATGAAGACACCAGATTCTGATTTCTATTATCCTTGTATCCACCAAGGAAGAGGAGTAGTAGAGTCAGCTGGCATGAACATTTCTTCAGTATTTGTATTTGCTAGATGTCCTTTGATACCATCAATAACCATTTGCATATCCTTTGAATGGATTAACAAATCTCTTGCTACTCTATCGAGATCTAATGGTCTACTCGGATCTTCTAAGATAGTATGAACGATAGATCTTTCTTTGTACGATTCAAATTCACCATCAACCGTTTTTGACACACGTTTCAATACATGTTGGTGAAGAGCAACCAAAGAATCTCTCTCTGAATCTATATCATCCAACATTCCTTGGATATGTGAAATATATCCTGCTCCCTCTGAAATAGACATCTTTCTTCTTCTACTAATTTGATTAGCTATTTTAATTGCAGAATCAGACATGGATTTTGATGATGAAAGATTGATCGGACTCCCTTTGGGTAATGGGGTATGCTTCATCCTAAACAAGTCAGGTCCTAGGTCCATTCGTAGACTGAATGATTGTTGCACAGTGTAGATTTTTTTTGGAGGCCCACCCCTCTCAGAAGCAACCTTTTCGCATTCAACAAATCCATTTTCTTCTAGAACATTAAGATGTTTTACAATTGCTTGTTGACTGACATCAAGGTGCTCAGAGAGTTGAAGAGGATAGTGTGGTTCACGGACCAATCTCTTCAAAATCTCTCTGCGTGTAGGGTTACTCAGGATTTCAATAGCGCGATCAAAGTCCACTATGACATCCCAACCTATGGTTAGGTAGTGACCACTCTCGTAAAAACTCGTTGGGGGTGAAAATAGAATTAACCTGAATCCCAAGTTTGCCAGTCGTCGTCTAGTTTACTGTCATTTTCTTTTTCATCTTCTTTATGCAAAATTTTCTTGGTTTTTCCGATTTCTTGATGGGATAATTCATCAAAGTCTACCTTCTTTGACATATTTGTAAATGGAGGAGGAATAGTTTTTTTCTGCTTAACACCCTGTATATTTTGAGTATCTAATTTACCTTCGCGAATCAAAAATAATTCATCTGTAGTAGGTATACGATCCGTTGGCATTTTTTGTAAAATAACTCTCTGCTCAACCTTCTTTCTTCCAACTAATAAGTGAACAATGAGTGATAGAGGCAGTATAATTAATCCAAAACAACAAGAAATAAAAGCAACTAAAATTCCTGGTTGCTGAAAAGCTTGTAGATCAACAGATTGATCATCTACAACATAGATTGTAGTTGTAGAATTTCTATTTTCGAAATTATACGCCCCTGATTGTGTTAATGAAATAGTCCCTATGGGGTCATAAATTACACTTCCACCATCCCCGGTTCTTTGTGGTTGCATCCACGTAGGTTCGTCTATGTCTACTATTTTTCCATTAGAGTTAGTAATTTCTAAATCCAATTCTGCTTCATCATTAATATTTTCGACTATGCGTAAAATTGTGTAAATACGATTATTTTCAAGATCAATTTCCTTGTTTGAATTAGGTCCAATTATTCCTGAATTGTTTTCTCCAGGATCAACAAGATCTTCAATATCATCCATTGAATTTGTAAATGAAATTAATGATATTGTAATCAAACCAATTGCTACGATGGCTAACCATTTTGCCCATGGTTTTTTGTTATCTTGTTCCTTTGACATGGAAATAAAACCCTCCTATGCTTTATCGTAATTTATCCACCGAGACCAAATTCGGCTAATTTCTGGGGGAGATATTCATCAGTAACATAATCAAGACCATATTTTGCTAAAGATTGCTGTTCAGCCTTTTTTCCGTTTTCCAACATCATATTTATCTGATCTTGCCATGCTCCAGTAGAAAATCTTGGATCACTAAGTTCTGCCTTTAATGCTTCAATATCTTTTGGTGTTAACTTGTCACTCGGTAAGTCATACGCTTCGATATCATCTGCTGTAATTCCTAGATATTCAGCTCCAGTTGTTGCTAGATATTCAGAAATATGTGCTGTTTTTATTGCCCCATAAGCTATACTTGCGAAAATTCTGAATGACCATGGATCACAGTCAGCGAAAACCATTACAGGTTTATTCCATGCCTCAGACATACGTTTAATCATCCTTCGTGTAGATCTTGCAGGTTGGCCCTTTAGATGAATTAGTGCACACCTAGAATCTTCATCAAATCCATTTTCTACCAATCGATCGAACATTCCACCAGTTTCTATAGCCATAATATAGTCAACATCTTCATCAATCAATCTAATTTTTTCTGGCTCTACATTGTATGGTAAACCATAACCGGAATCTCCTACATCGTCCCGGCAATTTATTGTCATCCATTCGCCACGCCTGTTTCTTTCTTCAATAGTAACATTTCCAATCATACGAGCACCATCTTCTTCAGGTCTTAATTTGAAATCCTCCCTCATACACTTAGTCACGATTTCAAGATCTTCAGCAAGATTGTTACTCCCATTTTGATTTTCAAATTTCCCTAAACCCCATCCTTCTGAGATGTAATACATTTCCCTGAGTGTAGATGATTTTTCACTATCTATCATTTCTTCAATAAATTCAATCACATGTAAAGCACGAAGTAATTGTCTAGCAGATCCTAAACTACTAGCATCACGAATTGTTTGCTTTTTTCCATATTTGTAAACTCCCAATCTTTGATTAAATTCTATATTCGTTTTTGCTCGAACAGGTAAAGTCATTGTAGGAGGCGTACCCTTTAACATTCGATCGTGCATTTCTGCTACAACTTCATTCAAACTCTGAATTACTTCTTCTCTATTTTTTGCTTCAGACATTATTCCCCACTCTCCTCATACTGATCAAATTTCCACTCTTTCGGTTCAGTAGATTCTAAAATAGCAGTTTCTACTTCATTTTGATCTAATGTTCCGCTATTATCTAAGTCATGAGTATCCATTACCTCTTCGGGTAATTTCTGAGGTATTGCATCTCCCAACACCCCTTCCATAGCATCTTCTAACTCCCTTTGATCGAGGTCACCCGAATTATCTTGATCAGATTCCATAGCATCTTCTGCAATCATAGAAGCTTGTTCTTTAACAACTTCCAATGCTCTTTCTTCTTCCTTTTGAATTTCAATTAAAATTTCTTCATCTATCTTTGATGCTCCAATAATGTCACCTGCTCCGCGGAAGAACACTTCCGTACTATTCCATTCATTGTGTGCCAGACCTTTCAGAGCGAATCGAATGACCCCTTCTTCATTTGGAGAAATAGTATCTAATTTCCAACACCATATTCCTCTAACTTCTCTTTTTCCACCTAAGTCATTCTCAATGATTTCTACTCCTTCTTTTTCAGGATATTGTGCAAGAATTGAATATGCCCTAGGCCTAGCGGAATAATTGTGAATTTTTATTTCGCATCTATGCACTTTGGCTTCTTTATCCCATACAACTTCATCCTCACAAAAGACTGCATTCATTATTTTTGTAATAATTGGTCCTAAATCTGGCTCTGAGCGCCCCAATAGATTAGATGCCTTTGTAGCTATTGCAGGTAGAATTTCATTCACTAATTCGAATTTTTCCTTAGTTTTTGCTTTTTGTGCACTTTTCTTTTTGTGATTTTTCAAATGCCTACCAATTTCCTGCAATGCTTTACGAATTTCAGTCATTACTACTTCATTTTCAGCAACCGCTTCTTTTGCTTCTGATGTAAACTGTACATTTGTACTCGCAAGATGAACTAGTATTGTGGCTGCCCCCTTAGGCAATCCCTTACCTCCAGGGTGATCTAATCCATATCCTTTCCAACTGACAGATTCAATTCCTTTCGTGAGAAGACACCCTCCTTGTTGATACATTAGAGGCACTCTATTTGCAAATCTTAAAACCTCAATTGGCCCTTCTGCAGATACATCTGCATTTCCATAAATTAGTCCGACTTCAACTTGAAATGGATTACCGTTTGCTACACTAGGGGCTCTAGTGAGTGTAGAAACAAACGCAGAATCAACCCCCTTTTCTAATCCCTTTTTAATCAATAAATCTTCTATTGGAGACAAACAATCAGTTGGAGGAGGCATCAGTCTAACTTCACTGAATGATGTTAGAATTTGTTGTGATGCTTCTGGACTTACTTCTCCGGGTGCTATTTTCTGATCAATATCAGACCTTTGAAGAATTTCTTTCATAGCTCTCATTGGAATTCCAGAAAAAGTATGTCGCAAAAACCCCCTCATATTTCTTTCAGACGAATCTCTTAGTAACCTATTCAATGAACCGATTTCGATTCCATGTGGATGCGGTTTAATCTCTCTTACAGGGCGAGGTAATCTGTCAGTGACTCTCTCAGAGACGAAACTATCTATCAATTCATTATCTTCATTATATGCATGAAAACGTATTGTTGCATGAGGATTAACTATCGCAGTCATTCTGAGATATTGCCCTACACTTTTTTTCCCTCGTTGAAATTTTGCTTTCATAGGCGCCTCAATCCGAAGCCCATGTTCAACAGGCAAGCCATTGTGATCTACAAATCCATGAATTCTTTCTCGATTAGATACTATTGCAGCATTCTTTTTTGTATCTAAACCAATATCCATTTTCAATGCAGTCGCATCCTTTGCAATTTTTGAGACCACATGTGTTGTTTTACCTGTAGTCAATTGACTGTACATTACAACTCCAGTAATTCCAATTCCTTGTTGCCCTCTAGTTTGTCGAATAGTATGAAATCGAGATCCAAATAATAGTGATCCAAATACCTTTTCAATTGACTTAGCAGGAATCCCTGGCCCATTATCTTGAGCAATCATCAATATTCGATCACTTTTGTTTGGGATACGTCGTAATTCAATTGAAATCGTAGGTAAAATGCGATGTTCTTCACAAGCATCTAACGAATTATCAATAGCCTCTTTGACAGCTGTAATTATCGATCTTTGTACTGAATCATATCCCAAAAAATGTTTATTCTTTTCAAAGAATTCACTAATACTGGCTTGCTTCATGGTGCTAGTCGCGCGTCTTGCCATTTGTTCACCTCCTGCTGTAGTCCTCCTTCGACCGGATGTCGAAGGGCTACTCACAAGTTTGTACACATCGCTAGTCGAGGGTTATTGAACTCTAATCCTTGAAATTGTCTAGATTTATGATTATCAATAAATTTACTATTGTCGGTGATATCCACTTCCACGCTCTATCTCCGAGCATCTGTACAATTGTTCTAACAATACGACAGCAGCCATTTCGTATGTCATTGTCAACGGGCCCAAACCTAATTTCTCATGTTCAAATGGTAAATTCTCCATCCATCCATCTACAGGACCTATGGCGAGATGAATCGTGTTTGCACCACTTCTCCATGAATTCCATTTCTTAACGAATTTTTCTGTACTAATCGATGGACCATTTTCGTCAAGAAGAATTAGATTTCCCTTTTCCTTTTGTAATTTTGAAATATATTCATCCAAACTTAATTTTCCGGAATGCCGAGTGACGTTCACTCCACGCCCCTCTAATCTTGTGGCATAAGTATCGATTAGAGTAGAATACGCACCCTCTCTAGCTTTACCATGGAGATGAATATTGATACGTGCCATATTCTTAGTGAAATAGTAATTGTTCTTGACCCATTCTACAAAACTTAGGGTTCAAAGGCCTCGCCCACAACGGTCAATCATGTCATGGTGGCCATTCTCTAGGAAGAGCTCGGACACCTTTGTCGATGACCCCCACATAAAAGGTTCAAGAATGTGGTTAATCGAATTACAAGAATTATGTGAACGAGAGTATCAAAATCCCGCATCCGGGCAGGCGAGAGTAAGGGAAATACAAATTGAATGGACTGACGCACATTCAAGGGGTGAAATTAGTAATGATTTATTGCAAGGCTTAGATCGAAGAGCCTTCCGATTGTTAAGAGCAACATCTGAAGAATGGCTTCAATGGTTAGATGATATTGAATTTTGGAAGCCTGGATGGAGAGGAGATGACGGATCTCCAAATACTGAATTGTAATGGTGAGATTATGCTAATATGGGTAATTTTGTTTAGTAGTATTTCAATTGGATTATTTTGGTATGCTCGACATCAACCATTCCCAGAACATGGCAATATTGCAGGCTCTATTTTTCTACTTACTGCTTTAGTTCTCTACATCGCTTTAGGAGCCCCAAGGACTACTGCAGGAACCTTACCAGGTAGCCCCGTACCTCCCGTTTTAGCGATAATATTAGGAGGGTGGTTCACAATTATCGGCGGCTATCATATGGGTAGAACCCAACGTGACGTAATTGTAGCTCCCTTCTCAGGTATCATTCTCCTATCAGGAATATTTGGATTAGTAACCCTTGATTGGACTCAGCAAACTACTACTGAACAGATAGGCAATTTCATGTTAGCATCCATTTTTGTTCTATTAGAGATATACTTACTTTTTCGTGGTTTAGTTGTAGGTATACAAGGAATAACATGGTCAAAATCAGGATTACGACAGTTAGAGCGAGGATTGATTCTTGGAGAACGTGGCGCAATCTCTCATTTTGAAAGATCTTGGGATATGGAAGATCCAGCATTGAGTGCTATGGCTCATGCAGCCCTTGCTTTAATCCACAAATCCAATGGCAATACTGAAAAATATGAAATTCACATAAATCGTTTAGATAGATTTGGTGGATGGGAATCAGTAGATTCTTCATGGCTAGATGTAATCAATACCCGATTACATGGAAATGAAATTCTCGATTCTAGTGAATAATTGGTCTGTTTTCGATGCACTCTAAACAGAGATTGATAAACTACTATGTGTAAATAATAACATGGTTTGGGATATTCCAAGAACCGCTTGGGGGAGAGGTAATGTACTTTTTTGGATATTATCAACATGGTTTGGAGCAAATCTTCTCGTTCAAGCATATTGGATTGGAACTTATGGAAATCCGCTTGATGCCAATATGTTATTCGAAGCATTTGGTCCAATTGCATGGGTGATTGCCGCTTTAGAAATTCTGCTCTGGACATTTTTGTTAGTCTATGCTTTCCGTCGTACGATAATACGGATTATTGCTCAACACGAGCATCAAACGGATTCAAGAGCCGCCGACTTCGTATGAATATTGAGAGTCGATGGTACGTATCACAAGAGTTCATACTGGCGGAGGAGATGGTGGTGAAACTAGTCTTTTGACTGGTGAACGTGTTGCTAAGTCAATAGACAGGGTCGAATTATTTGGAACTATTGATGAATTAAACTCATCAATAGGAGGTGTTAGAATGGAACTATCACGTCTCCCAAAAGAAGCTGCTGACGGCGGAATCCGTATTGCAACAATACGTCTTGAATCCGATCTTGAACCAAAACTATCACTCCTTCAACAAGAATTATTTGATGTTGGGGGTGAATGTGCAGGAAATCCAAAAACTCTCCCTGATGGGATGGTTTTGATTAATATGGAACAAGCGGATAGACTAGTTTCAGAAATGGATGAATGGACAAAAAACACACCACCATTAGACTCATTCATTTTACCAGCTGGCTCTCCAGTGATTGTAGCATTACATGTTGCAAGAACGATAGCAAGAAGAGCAGAACGTTGTGCAGTTAGATTAACCCAATCAGAAGGAGATGATGCAATTAGACCTGCAATACTTGCTTATTTGAATAGATTATCTGATTGGCTTTTCGTCGCTTGCCGTCATGCAACATTTACTTTAGGAGAAGAAGAGGTATTATGGGTCCCTCTTTCATCTAGGGAATCAAAATCTTAAGATTTTACGAGCCTCTTGTAATACTCTGACTTCTTCATCAAATGTAATCATCTCTTCAGCACTGTCTACATCAATCCATATGTAATCAGTATGTTCCTCTGAAAGAGAAATATTCATCGTATTTGTTCTAGCAGGGAACCAGTGAACTTCTTTTTCCGTCGGAATATTTTTTTTAATATAGGTATATTTTGTAGATGTAAACCAATTACTAATAATTTCTACATCAGTAATTCCAGTTTCTTCTTCCAATTCTCTAATAGCAGTTGCTTGATGTGATAGATCATTTTCTTCGACATGACCCTTAGGAAATCCCCAATGACCTTGTGGATATCGAAGTAATAAGATTAGATCACCATTTCTTAGTATCAAACCACATGAAGTTTCCATATATCTCCGAAGAGGCCTTCTTCTTTCAGAGTTCTTCCGAATCGCTCTTAACAGAAATTCATTGGAGAGTAATATGGGCCGAACCAATCACACTACAGATGAGTTCGATCTTATCAACTTACAAAAATTGAAACCATCAAGAATTGTAACCGACGGAGATTTAGACGGGATTGCTTCTGCAGCTATTCTACTCAGAGCATTTCCTGATGTAGAAGTTGTTTTTGCCCATCCCCCAGGTATTCGTTCAGGAGTTTTTGATAAATTTATTGACAAATCAACAATTATCTGTGATTTGCCATTTCATCCATCCGCTGGAGCAGTTATTGATCACCATTTGACAAATCAAATCTCTAATTCTGAAGTTTTAGATTTATGGAGGCCGACAATGTCTGCTGCACGTATCACCTATTCTATCGTAAAGACTCAACATAATCTAGATGATTTAGATGAATTTATTGAATGGGTAGATCGTTTAGATGGAGGGGGAATTTCTAAGGAAGATTTTCTTTCCGATCATCCGATTGTTACACTTAGTAGAAGCGTTGATGCTAGAGAGTCCCCGTCAACTGCTCTCTGGGTAGCTAAATCAATATCAAAAGGTATAACCATTGAAGAAATTCTGAGCAATCCTATTGTGGATAAATTTGTACTAAAGAAATCCCAAGAATCGAAAACCATTGACGACATAATCAATAGCACTTTACGAATTGAAAATAGATTAGCGATTGTTCGATTTGATGGTACGGGTACTCGAACAGGAGGATATAGAATCACTGCCTCAGTTGGAGATGCTTGTGATGCTTGTATTATTATTCATGGTGATGAAAGAGGTAGTGTTTCCGGTAAAATCCCACCATTAGGTGCATCATTTTACACCAATTCATTTTATCATAAGAATGGCGGTTTGGTAGATCTAACATTACTTGCAACAGCCTTCGATCCAGATGGAGGAGGCCATTCGAATGCTTGTGGTTGTAGAATTAAACCAATAGATAAATTCGGTAATATTGAAGACAGGAATCCGAAATTACCTGATATTGAAGAAAACCTAACTCAATGGATTAAGATTTGGAATTTAAATCACCCTGATTATTGAAGGATATCTAATAATCGCAAGAATCCTAAGAATACAACAGCCACCAATAACCATACCAGAAAATCCCCAATACGTTGGTGAACCCCTCTTGTTTGTTTGATATTTACTTTCTCTTCTCTTTGTTTGACCATCTTAGTTCCAGATCTATACATTAAGTAAACAAAAAAAGCCAAAATTAATCCTAACCATCCATGTAAACTAACGATAGATGAGATATCTGCATCTAGTTTGAAGTATCGATAAGCATCAGCAATAACGGCAAAGAAAATTACAATAGAAATGAATAGTAATGAACGCCTCCCAGAAACTTCGTGCTCATTTACAACTTCACTTCTTTTTTTATTTTGAATTTTGGACCACATAATTCCCTTTTTTGTTTTCAACGCCTTCATAATTTTCCATTGTCTGTATAACCAAATTGCCATTGAAAATCCGAGAATAGGATGCAACAAGATGACTACCACATCGACTACATCCATGCCCTCACATCAACTTCTCCATCATCATTCTGAGGGTCTGATGACTCATTTTCTGGCGAATCGTTGATGTATGCTGGACGAGCGCACCTCTTCGTTGGAGGGCGAAGGATGGAGGACCGTCTCAAAGAAGCGATCGAAAACTCCCTCCTTTCTGGAGACGATCCTAATACACGAATTAGGACTTTAATTGGGAACGATGCCTTCAATTTGTTAGATAAATCATGGAAGTCAATTGCAATCACAATTCTTCGAAAAGAGGAACCAGTTAATCCCGATGAAGAAGTAAAAGTCAAGGTTTCTCGACGACGAGGAGGTCGAAGAAGAGGAGTGAAAGGATCTTCTGGAATTGAAGATTCTCTACCGTCACCATCCCAAGTAATTTCTGAAAATTTCTCACCTGCATTCAAACTTGCAACATTATTGATACACAAGGGCAAAGATCCAAAAAATTGGGAATCAAAATTTGATTTGGATATTGACCAATTAAGAAACGATTGTGTTTCTGGGGTCCATCCAGTTTGGTCAATAGCAGCCCGAGAGTGTCCATTAATCGCTCAATTAGGAGCATTCCCATCTCTTGAAGTTGAAATTCAGTCGGCAGAGGTAGATCAGAGTTGGATAGAAGGGTCAAGAATTGACCCAATGGACATTTCATCACTTGGTGACTTGTTAGAAAAATTTCCAACACTGAATCTTGGTTCAGCAGGTATTCTCAAAATCCAACGTTTATCCAAAGGACTTCAAGGAAAGAAGATGAGAATGAATCAGATTCAGAAGAGTATTCCCGAAGAACTTCTTTCATCTACAATTCCAGAACATATGTTGTTGGGGGCATATCTTTTGATAGCAGCCGGCGAATTAGAAAAATCATTGAAAATTCTCCAATCAATTGAAACAAAAAACAAGATATTAATGAAATCAGTAAAGGATGTAATCGCCCTAACTAAACTTAGATCAGGAGATATTTCTTCTTGGGATCATTGTTCTGAAGTTACAGGAAAAGATCCTTTGTCAATTGTTATGCTTTTAGAAGCATGGAAAACCCCCCCTATCGATAGAAAAATCGATTCAAAAAAGATTGAATCAGGTATGATGCATTTAGAATTACACGGGGAACCTGTATCAGATACTCTTCGTTGGATGCTAGTAAAACAGGTGGCAGAGACGGGAGATTTAGCAGCGGCAACTGAACTTGTTTTAGAGACAAGAATTGATGATGAAGAGTCATTTATTCAAGCCTCATCGTTAGCAGGAGATAACGAATTATTGATTTCTCGTTTAATTGAAAAAGCGCCGGATTTTTCTTTGATTACATGGTCTGAAATCGTTACTGATTCAAAATATCCATTGTTAATTCGTCTCGCTTGTTCAAAATTAATTGCAAATGAAAGAACACTTATTCCACCAGATGTTCTTGAGTCAACCATTGAGATACTCTCTACTCAAGTAGACATTTTTTCATTATCGTTGACATTATACTCCTCTAAGATAGATGGATCAACTAAACCTTACTCTATTCTACTTTGTAGTGCACTAGCACCCGCAAATATTGGTGAAGATGCAATACAGTGGCTTCAGAACGAAAGATCAAAAGCTCACGACTCGATTATTTCTGCAGGCATACCTGAATTTTTGACCATACATGAAGCAGCCTTAATTCGGTTATTAGATGGTGGAAATGCAGACTTAGACGAACTTCTTGGGAGATTGCCTGAATCTGGATCAGAGGTTTTGCGTGAAACACGTCGAGCGTTGATGGATGGAGGTGATGGCCTAGTTAGTGAAAAGAGAATAGATACTCTCGAAGAATCGATTACGGAAGCTAAATTATCTAGTTTAGAATCTTCATTATTTCAAGCAATTGTGAATCTTCTAAGAATGAATAGAGTGAACAATGAAATTCAGATGACTGATATTAATCGTAAGGAACATGCGTCAGAATTACTTAACCAAATTATAAAAAATAATTTCTCTGCTATTTTTCTCAATCAAGTTCAACAAATGCTCCTAGAGCATGAGATAGCATCCGAAAATTTTGTTTCATGGTTACAAGAAAATATACCTGGCTCTGAATGGTCTCCCGTTGCAAATGCTGCAATTAAAGTAAATATGCAACGTTACAGAGAAGCGGCCCGCTTATACAAACAAGCAGCACCCCGTTTTCAGGCAGAACCACATTGTGATTTTGAGATAGCCACTCAGTTATATCGAAAATCATTGATTGGTTTTGCTCAGGCACAAGGATGGTCTGAAGCAGTAGCATTATTGAACAGTCATGAAGAATTAGCTACTACCATTACATCAAGATTTAAGCTGTATTTACAAGTCTCACATTCCGCTGAAGTACAACAACAAAATCGTGGTAAAAGAAATTCAAAGAATAGGGATCTTTCACGAAAGGCTATACTTGATTTCGTTAACGAAAGAGTGCCAAACATATCGAGTGAAGAAGAAGAGTCATCATATTCGTCTCAAAGAGAAAGAAATAGGAGAAAAGAAGACTTAATTGAATCTTTGATGACTTACCCTTCAAAACGTAATCTTCCTGAAGAACCATTTGTAGGGCGAATTCGTGCTGCTTTAAACCACATTCGAGAAAAGAATAAGTCTGGAAGAACGAGGATTGAAAATCGATTCCGTGAAGCCATAAAAGATGAAGAAGAGCCGTTGGAATTATACAGCATTGCCAGTGAAATAGCTTCTGAAGATCCTATCCGTGCATTAGGGATGCTAGAACATGCAACATCAGTTTGTAATTATCTTGGACGAATAGAAAAGGCAAGACTGATTAAATCAATGAAAACTTTGTATTCTAAACATGAGTCTCATATTCCTATCAAATCTCGTCGTATTTTAAGTTCGATAGATTTAGCCCCATTAGTCGTTATTGATACAAATTTATTGATAGATGCTTTATCTGCAGCAATTCTTAGAAAAATGGCCATGGATAGAAATGGAATTATCAATCCAAATTCATCTCTTTTATTCCATCATACACTTCGCCATTTACGTCTTGAACGCCGCGTCCGAACATATGTTCCTTTGACGGCTAAAGATGAATTCATGAATAAGATTGGCAGTAGTGAAACTGGTGAGTTTGACCCCGAACGAACTCTTTCCTTGTTTTCAGGTTCCAATCAACACATCAATTTAGATGCATACCGTGAAGCTATCACATCAGATATTTTAGAAAAAATGCATCATGAGATTCTAGAATCCTTCCATGATTGGCAACCATCTTCTTCATCTGAATTCTTAGAAGCGGTAGAAGGTGAATTGAATGCTGTTGAGTCATTTATTCAATCTCATAGTGAAATATACAGAAAAGTTACAGACTTCAAAGATCAACGCGGTGCTGCTACTAAAAGAACTGAATTTAATGGAGATAGCATATATCCCGAATCTGGAGATTTAGATATAATGAGAACCGCAACTTACCTTGCATCATCTACATATCCAACTATCGGCTCAGTTATTGTAGCAACCCGTGATTCTGATTTCACATTATTAGCTAGAGCACTAGAAGAGACATTAGGCGTTGGAGTTGCCAAGAATGCTTCAGAACTAGCCCAGTGGTTGTGATTATGTCGAGAATAGATCATACAATTTCGGAAGAAGGTAATTTACTTTCTATTATTGCTCTGATTCATCCAACCGCTTCTAAAAATTCCCTTAGAAAAATGATTGATTCTGGAAGAATATTGTTGGATAATAAAGTCTGTAGAATTGCAAAAACTTCTGTAAATCCAGGACAATTAATTTCAGTGCTCCCTAAAAGTGAAGGAGATGCTCCTCGTCAATTTAGGCGAAATTTAGAAAAAGACCCTGATATTTTATTTGAAGATAAACAAATTTTAGTTGTGAATAAACCTGTAGGTTTATTGTCAGTGTCAACTGATTTTGGTAACGAAAAAGATACCATGCATTCTAGAGTTTTTGAATGGGTTAAGGGTAGAGAAAAAGGTCGGATTTTTATTGTACATAGACTAGATAGAGAAACATCTGGATGTATGTTATTTGCAAAAGATACTCAAACTAAGGAAATGTTACAACATCAGTTCTTTGAGAGGAGTGTTGAGCGTATTTATCATGCTGTTTTGGAGGGAATATTGCCTACTGAAACCGGTATATCCCATGATTGGATACAACAAAGTAAAGATCTGAGAGTCAGAATTGTGCCTTCTGAAAAAATAAAAGACTCCAAAGAAGCAATTACTCATTGGAGTGTAGAAGAAGTAGTAGGTGATAGGACACTAACTTCTCTTTCAATTAAGACAGGACGACGTGCCCAAATCCGATTGCAAATGAATGCTTTGAATGCTCCCGTTTCTGGAGATACAATGTATGGCAGAGGTAGAAATTCAGCAGGAAGATTATGTCTTCACGCCTCTTCTCTTCGATTTATTCATCCGAATGGAGAAGAGATGTTTGTTACATCCCAAATCCCATCGATTTTTAGACGAATACTTCGAAATGGATAATCAAGTATATTGTATCTAACTTTCGAGATACGAATTTCGAATTGGCTGCTCATCTAGATGGAAGAAAGAGTATGTTGCCCACCAAGTAATTGTATCCAATGCATCGACAAGATTACTAGTCCCACTACGAGGTTCACCGTAGTCCTTTCCAGTAGTATCCATCCAATCTATCATTTCGTCAACTGTATCACATGTTTGATGATAACACCAATATCCATCTACAAGCCCCCCAAAGCCCATTGTTACTGTACCAAGATTATCCTGGAAGGTAGCATGATCGGAACGAGCAGTAGTATCTTCATAGACAATAATTTCAGGTCGATCTTTATCCATCCAATCATCAACCTTCCAAGTATCTTCTGAATGCCCGTATCCAATTAGAGGAGCCATTTGTTCTTCAACACCAATCGCATCTGAACCAATCCACATTGCAAGGCCAACCATTTCTGGCTGATTCATCACATCATGATCCAAACTTGGGCCAATGTATACTCGCATAGGCCACACTTCCTCATCCTTCGGATAACCATCCGGGTCAACTTCTGGTTGAGGATCGCAATTCCCATCTCCCCCTCCATGTCCATTGCCACAAGGAGCTCCTCCTCCGCCAGGCCAATTGACTCCAGCCATGTCTAGATTCACGTAATTTGTGACTTCTACATCTGGATTGTCTTCTTTGACCCAATAATCTGTCCAGAAGTCGCTACCTCGTTTACCACCTTCTTCACCAGACCAAAGGCAGAATACCATTGTATTACGTGTAGGATAATTTGCCATAGCCCTAGCAACTTCGAGAACCATACTCGTTCCAGCTGTGTTATCATAAGCACCCACACGAGTTCCGTATGTTCTTCCGAAAATATGTGGATCTAACATCCCACCATTTACAGGTGGAGCGATGTCAAAATGAGCACCAAAAACCATCCATTTGTCTGGATCGACTTCACCAAAACGGTAGCCGCAGATATTGTATGCTTCTGGATTTTGCGCGCCAGTCATGAGCGAATCATAAGTAAAACGCTGAGTGATGACCTCCAAACCAAAATCTTCCATCTGTCCAATGAGATATAGCGCCGCATCTTCATATGCTGCATTTCCTTGTCCAGCCCATCTGTCTAGATAACCCACAGCATTATCCGCAAGATCGGTCGGATCAAATGTTTCATCAGACATATGGTCGATGTAATTGAAGACGTTTAGTCCATCTACGAGTCCAGTTGAATGCCTACCACCCATTGCATCAGTGTAAGCAGCAGCCATAGGGCGAATGATTGGAATTTGAACCGCAATCACTGGACTAGCACTATTATTGGATACTTGTACAGTATCTAGCGAATTATTCACACCATCTACTCGTTGAATAATTGGATTATCAGACCGTTCAAACCCACCACGGCCGTACCAAGTCCTCCAAGATTCATTGACTTCCCGAATTGGCCACTCTTCACGACCATAATCGCTGATCAAAATAACAGCAGTATCTGTTCGAGGTGGGGCCAATACTGACAATAAGACAGATTCACCTGCCTCGAGGTCAACAACAGTAGAATTCTGAATGAATCCTGTTTCTGGATTTTGAATCAAGTATGGAACAAAGGCGGAAAGGTCAGTTTCAGCATTAATGGTGATTCCTTGGAATACTCCACCAGTCCACACTTCTGGTGTGATTACAACATCTTCAGACGAAGTCGGTCCCATATCATCGGATTCACCAAAACATCCCGATAAGGGAGCAAAAACCATCAAAGAGATGATCAAAATTGCAGCCCGATGCCGGGAGTTCATACCCCTCCGAATCAACGGTAACAGTTCAAATCAACGGTTTCGTTGTACTTCCAATTTTGATGTTGTAATATTTACCAACATGTCACCGAATGCATAGAATGCACCACAAAGTAATGGAGGATTCCAAGCAGTAAACCCTGTCCATGGAACATTATTATCCCAAGTCCAAGTTCCTAACCAAGTCCCCCATAATTCCATTGCCAATGCTAACCATCCCATTACTGCGTATAGCATAGGAGCAGGGCCCCATTTAACGAAAGAATACATGATTATTAGTAAAATAACACCTGAAGTATCTATTCCAGTAAATGCCATCCAAATTGTAAGTGGAATAAAAGGAGAGATCATCCAAGCTGAAATCTTCCTTCCATCAGGCAATCTTGAAGCAATTCTCCGTCCAAGATCGAAAAGAAACCAGTGACCTACAGGCACATATAACGGCATAATTTCTCTTTGATATTCATAGATTAACCATATTTCACTAAAGAATAACTCCATTGGAGTGGCAAATGAAAGTACTACTAACATTTCTACCCGTTCTTTTCGTTTAGATTTACGAAATAAATAGATGAATAATCCAATACACCATATGTTCACTGGCCATTCGGAGATATAAGCTGAAATTGGGAGACCAATTGCTATGGTTAATACATAGAGAGCCTCTCTTTTCAGTTTCAGAACAGATTCCATAAAATGGCACTCATCCTATGAATAGAGACAAACATGTCAAACTTCCATCTGCTTGCATGATTTCTCCCATTTCCACTTCTTTAGTTTCAAATCCAGCCGTTTCAAGCCTCTGTTTAGTAATAGGAAATCCAGCACTAACCAGTACTATTCCATTTTCCATTGCGATGGTATTGGAAGCATATGTTTCACTATTAGGGACCCATATGACCTCATCAAAACCAGTAATTTGTTCAGGTTTTAAATGTCCTTCTGCAGCAATTAACATTCCATTCTTAGGAACAGAACACACTGTCGTCAAATGTAGAGTAGAACTAGGGACATCGATAACCTGAGTAGAATATCCAAACTTAGATGCAATTTTACTTAGTTCATTGATTCCAATATCGTTAGTTCTCGTAGAACGCCCAATCAAAAATCCATTTCCAGTATATACAATATCCCCCCCATCCATTTTTGCTTCTGGAGAAAGAAATTTTATCTCAAAATCCTTACTTAATCGTTCAGATATTGTATGTACTTCATTCGCCCTTGATGGATGACCTGGACTACATATCACGGCAAGATCCTCAAAAATCACAGCAGTATCTTCTACAAAACAACAATCTGGGTGACCAGGTAATTCTTCAAGAATTTCAACTATTACTCCAGATGTTCTTAATGCATCAATGTATCCTTTGTGTTGTATCTTCGCCGTATCTACTTTAGGAGGACGTTCTCCAAAGAATTTAGAAACAGCACTATCGAAATCAGAAGAAATATTTCGGACTAAACCCCTCTTTCGAGAACGATCAAAAACACCCGGCAATTCAACTCCTCCATTTCTCTTTCAAGGTAAGCCGCTTTTCATGCTTGTCCGCCTGTAACTAATTTTGTAGCAATAGCAACACCAATTCCATACAATACGATTGTAGCAATTATCCCTAATCCTAATGATGGCCAAAAATCCCAACCTCTCTTCATGAGTTGCGGGAAAATAATGAATAATGTCAATGAGGGTAATACAAGGTATAGAACACTCTCAGAGTAAGCAATCAAATCTTCTGACTTTACACCATCTCGATATAGAATAATTAGCGACATTATGCTCATCAATGGCAATGAAATAACGACAGCGCCGAATATAATCGATCGCCTCGCAAATTCTGTAGCTAGAACAACTAATCCTCCGGAAATAATACCCTTCAAGGCCAACTCTGTCCAAATCATGATGATAAATAATCAAGACGGACTGAAAGCCTGTCGTTAGAGAGTTTCTTGTCCACCAATGGGCATCATACTCAAATTTCCATCTGAACCCCTTAGTGCTGCACCTTCAGATATAGTGGCAAATATACCGATATCTGCGATATTATGTGACAATCCAAACCAAGGCCTTCCGTATTGGTCGACTGACATGTCTAGGAAATCCCCTAGCCCCCCACATCTATTGTAACCACATCCATCTTCAGTATCTAGAGGATTACCTGGTTCATTGATTTGGACAGTTGTCATCAATGGATTTTCGTTGAAAGCATCTGTAATTACAGTCATATATCCGTTCCAAGTATTATTTCCACTGTCTCCTACGTATCCAAACGCAACCTTGCCAGCAGCACCCGCTGTTACAACAGGAAATCCAGTTCCAACTAAACCTGCAGGTGGTGCAATCATCATTGCATTACTCCAAGTTTCCCCTTCATCCCTAGAATATGCATAGTATGGCATGTTATCCAATCCATTCCACATGGCATGTACATTTCCATCATCATCTACAGCTACCTGAGCTTCTTCTCCATTCCAAGTATCTGCAGTTCCGGTTTCTTCTGTTGGCAAAGGATGTTCGGTCCAAGTTAGGCCCCCATTACTACTTCTGTAAACTGAGTACCCATCTCCATTACACCCCATATTTCCTCTGTAGAGGTTACCGTTTACTCCCCCTTCAATATGAGCAGTAAGTCCACCACTTTGGCAATCAATAGGAGCTCCAGAAACCTCTGAAGTCCAGGTTCTCCCCCCATCAAAACTTGTTGAGCAAAGAGGATGAGGAGCATTTCCATTGACGCAAAAAGACCAGGTTGTTGCATAACCCGGGGCAGGAAGTAGAGCAGATCCAATGGTCTGATGATCTTGGACAGAATATATCGAGGTAGCTAACTGCCCATTTTGCCATGAATTCCCTTCATCATCGGAGAACTCTACAGTCATTCCTAGAAGTGCATGCATGTCAAATTTCATAATTCTATCAGTCCACTTATCTACGTATATGTACGGGTCATTACTATTCGGCACTGGCAAGGCAGGATTGTACACATTCTCACAAGAATATTCTGAGAGAACAGTCATTTCTATTAGTCCAGAGCATTGTACTACAGCAGTAGATCCAGAAGGCCCATTCCCCCAACTTGACATGTATATATTGTCCATTGAAGTAATACCAATTGTGGGTTCGAAAGTACTCATTCCAATTCCATAATATGATCCTTGAGTCCAATATGGACTATTTTCTCCTGTTAAATTCGCAGAAATATTTGCACCTTCAACAGCAGATATATTTTGAGCATCAATGCCTCCTGAGTAATGATACCACGTTGTTTCTGGAATTGCTTTCCCGAAATCAAAAGGAGAAGGCTCTTGTTCAATAATTTCCTCATCTTCTCCAAAGCACCCACTCAAACTCCCTCCTACCATCAAAATGGTGAGTAACACAGCAGAGAAGGTCCTCATTGTAATCATTCCTTGGGAAGAGCATTACCACTTCAAACTCATGGTTAGACGCTAATGGTGCAGAGGACAGGATTTGAACCTGCGAAGCACTACGCACTAGGACCTCATCCTAGCCCCTTTGACCAACTCGGGTACCCCTGCTTGGAATATTCCACCTAACCTATTCACATGAATCCATCGCAATGCATTGATTCAACCGAGTCTAGCCCTTTGATGTCTTTGAGCATCAACGGCACATATGGCAGCCATTCGTACAACATCACTCACTCCATCTCCACGTTGCAGAACCTGAACAGGTTTTGCCATACCTTCTAGAATGGGTCCAGTGGCTTCCGCCCCACCCAGACGTTGCAATAATTTGTATCCAATATTAGCCGCAGCCAGATTGGGGCAAATCAATACATTAGCAGGCCCCTTGAATGTCATAAATGGATATTCTTCTTGTATATCGCCCACCAAAGCAGTATCTGCTTGCATCGGTCCATCAATTATCAGACTAGGGTCTCGTTCTTTCACAATTTTTATTGCATCTTCAATTCTTGTGCTTCGATATTCTTTCGAAGATCCAAAATTAGAAAATGATAGCATTGCTACTACAGGCTTTACCCCAAAACGTCTAGCCATCTTTGCGGTTTCAATTGCTATTTCTGCCAAGGTTTGAGAATCAGGATAGATATTGATTGTAGCATCCCCAATAAACAACAACTGTCCTTTGATTGTCATCATATACATTCCAACCAACCTTTCTACGTCAGGCGCTGTTCCAATTGTATGTAAACACGGCCTCAAAATATCTGGATAGTGCCGATCAATACCTCCTACAAGTCCATCAGCATCATCCAATGCTACCATCATTGAACCAAAGTATGTTCTCGATCTTAACATTCGAACAGCATCAGCTCTTGTTACCCCCTTTCTTGCTCTTTCTTCACTTAGAACATCGGAATATATTCCCTTTCGACGAGGATCATCCCTAACATCGATTATGTCACATTCAAATTGTAATCCTAGACGTTCTTTGTGTTCATCAATTGTACTTTCTCTTCCTAGAAGAATCGGTGAACAAATACCTTCTCTAATACATTCTGCGGCTGCTTTGATTACAGTTGGATGGTCTCCTTCCGTGAACACAATTCGTTTAACATCTGATTTTGCTTGATTCATCACCCCTCTCATCAAACTTCTAGTTAGACCCAATCGTCCTTCTAATGTTCTTCTGTATTCTTCAACATCAAACTCATCTTTGGAAATTTCAGCAATCCCTTCATCAACTGCTGCTTCAGCAACCGCACTGGCTTCCCAAATCAAAACCCTCTCATCGAATGGTTTCGGAATTAGATAATCTGGTCCAAATTGCAGACTCTGTCCACCATACGCTGCTGCAACGTGATCAGGCACAGTTTCTTTCGTTAATGCAGCAATAGCATGTGTTGCTGCCATCTTCATCTTCTCTGTGATTTCTTTAGCACGAACATCCAAGGCACCACGGAAAATATATGGAAAACCCAAGACGTTATTGATTTGATTTGGATAATCTGATCTCCCAGTAGCCATGATTGCATCAGGACGAATTGCAGATACTTCTTCCGGCATTATCTCTGGAGTCGGATTTGCTAATGCGAAAACCAATGGGTTTTTCGCCATACTAGAAATCATTGATTTGGAGACCAGCCCACCCTTTGAAAGACCAAGAAAAACATCAGCACCTTTGATTGCATCCCCTATTGTTCCCTCAGGAATATCTAATGCGAATTTAGCTTTGTATTCGTTAAGATCTCCAGCTTTTTCTCTCGCTTTAGTCATTATGCCACCCGAATCACACATAATCAAATTTTCAGGATTTACTCCTAATCTGATATAGTGACTAGCACATGAAATAGCACTTGCACCTGCGCCCAATACAACAATTTTGACCTCATCGATTTTTTTGTTAACCACTTCTAATCCATTCAAAAGTGCAGCCCCAGAAATAATCGCTGTTCCATGTTGATCGTCATGCATTACTGGAATATCCAATTCTTCAATCAATCTTCTCTCGATTTCAAAGCATTCAGGAGCCTTCAAATCTTCAAGATTGATTCCTCCAAAAGTGGGAGCAATATTCTTTACAGTTTTAACAAATTCATCAATATCTTCAACATCAATTTCAATGTCGAAGACATCGATATCTGCGAATGCTTTGAACAATAACCCCTTCCCTTCCATAACAGGCTTTCCAGCCAAAGCCCCGATGTTTCCAAGGCCCAGAACCGCAGTACCATTACTGATTACAGCTACCAAATTACCCTTCGCTGTGTATTTGTATGCCTTTGAAGCATCTTTTTCAATTTCTAAACAAGGGAATGCGACACCAGGAGAATATGCTAGAGATAATTCTCTTTGAGTCGAATGTGGTTTTGTAGGGACAACAGTAAGCTTCCCAGGAGGAGATGATTCATGATATTCTAGAGCATCCCTTCTCAATAGATCGTCCTTGCCCATTCTCTGAGGGGCGACAACTCTGGGCTTTGTGTTTTCCCACATTTTTTCCATTTTATTCCATTAATTGAACAATTACGGTTTTTCCGTATCTATATCGGATTGATTCAAACCCTCCCCCCTCTTGAATAACAATATGAGGCGAACCCGCATTGTTGCAACTATTGGCCCTGCATCTTGTGATGAGGAGTCACTTCGAACCATGTTTAAAGCAGGTTTGGATGTTGCACGTTTGAACTATAGCCATGGAGACGATGAATGGCGTGCGGAAGTAACCGAAAGAATACGAAGAATAGCAAATGAGAATGGAATTCACATCGGGATAATGGCAGATCTCCCTGGACCAAAGTTACGATTAGGAAGATTTGAAGGAACTCACCATCTTTCTCAAGGAGAAATAGTTTCTTTACGATGTGGAGAAACTGAAGGATATGCAAATTCTTCTTCATTACCCGTTGAGTATGGGGGTTTAGCAGAAGAGATCAGACCCGGAGATCCTGTCTTATTGTCTGATGGTTTGATACAATTAGAAGTAAAGGAATGCAATGATAATATTGTAAAATGTAGAATTATTGAGGGAGGACCGATTACACAAAGAAAGGGAATAAACGTCCCTGGAACAATTGTCAAATTACCTGCAGTCGGCCCCCGTGATGAGGAAGCATTGCGTCATGCAATTGGATTAGATGTTGAATTCATTGCAGTTTCATATGTTAGAAGCGCAGAAGATATATCCCCAGCACGTCGAATTCTCAAAGAGTGTAATTCAAAGGCATGGATAGTTTCTAAGATTGAACATCCTTCTGCATTAGAGTCTCTCGATGGTATAATTGAGGCAAGTGATGCTGTTATGGTAGCTAGAGGTGATTTAGGTGTAGAAATTCCTCCTGAAGAAGTACCAATGGCCCAAGATAGAATTGTGAAAGCAGCCAGGAAACGTGGTTTGCCAGTAATTGTGGCTACGCAAATGCTTGAGTCAATGGTGACAAATCCAAGACCAACACGCGCTGAAGTAGCAGATATTGCTAATGCTATTCGTCATGGTGCTACCGCGGTAATGTTATCGGCAGAAACTGCTTCTGGTGCATATCCAGTAGATTCTCTACTGACTATGTTACGTGTAACTCGTCGAGCAGATATAGAATGGGATGGCCTAACAAAGCCTACTGACGCCAAATTACTTCTTACAAGAGCAATGGCCAACGCTGGAGTAACGTTAGCAGAAACTTCCTCGGCGGATAGGATATTAGTTGCAACACAGCATGGAAATGCAGCTAGACTTGTTGCAGCTCATTCAACAAAAATTCCAATTACAGCTGTAACAAATAATCCCAGCGTCGCTAGAAAAGTCATGCTTCTTCCAGGTGTAGATGCAGTTGTCTGTGAAGAGTTAGAAAGAGGTAGTTCAACAATGCGTTTAGCTATCAAGACAATTTTTGAGAATGGAAGATTGAAGGAAAACGATAGAGTTGTTGCGATTAGCGGATCACCCAAAGCAATGTCTGGAGCAACATCCACGGCTCGATTGTATCGAGTTACAGAGGACGGATCTGTTGACGGTGATGAGTAATCTTAGTTTATTTGATATTGATTAATTTGAATCATACATAGACATGAGATAGTGTCATTCAAATGTTATTGCGCCCGCATGGAGGTCATGAATAGCGCAGGCTATGGAATATCTCCCCCCCGTCGTCGGGCAATATCAATGGTATTTCTCATGCTTTTGTATAGCTTGTCAGCTCTTGCTTTTTCCCCTATAACTTCTGCACACGTATCCAATGTTGCCGAATGGCCAATGTCTGGTTCAAATGACACTGGATGGGTATTGATTGAATCAACAGGAGCTGACTCATCTACTCAAACCATGGCTACTGGCGACATGTTTCATAATTTCGCCCCTGGAGCAGAAATTTCGAATCTTACCTTTGAAATTCAGGTTAATGGATCTGATGGAGTATGGGTTACAGAACCCCAATTGACAATAATGGATACACAAACACCATTATTTGATTGGAGAACATATGGAGATTTTGGACGAGCTCTTGACTTCTTGAACGGTGACCCTCATTCTAGTCGTTTGAATCCAACCACTGATACGGGAGCATCGTATATTTTGCCGGCTGGTGCAAATATCACCGACTTGGTGATTGAAGCGCTTCGTCCAGCAGATCCATTGGTATCTTTCGAGAAAATTGATTTTGAAATAATTGATTGGGACATCCACCCTGCTGATCATCGTCTCTACGTTGCAACATCAAATCAAGTTCTAACCGTTGATGCAAATAACGATCCTTGGGTTGTAGATATTTTTGAGGGCATAGAGCCAACTGCTCTTGAGGTAGATGCTACCAATGGCAGACTTCTTGTAGCAACATCTGATGATATTATTCATTCATTTTCAGCAGAAGATACAACTTATTTGGGGCAATTACCTTCACACGGCCTAGATCCTGCTAAAGTTCTCGAGGTTGACTCATCAGGAATTCTTCATGTTGCAACAGATTGCCATCTATACATAGAAACACAATCTGGGTGGCAAGACGTCCCTCTTTCAACATCTTCAGGCTCTACAGTGCAAGGCCCATGTGATGGAACACAATCAGAAGAAGTAGTAATTCCTACTGATATCCATTTTATTGGGTCTGAAGTATATATCGGAACCCAAGATAATGGAATTACTGTATGGGATGGAACATCTTACACTCACTGGGATACGCAAAATGCATTGACAAGCGATTCTATTGTTGATTTCGGACAAAGCGGTAATACACTTTTCATC
Source organism: Euryarchaeota archaeon UBA125 (assembly GCA_002502625.1). Lineage (GTDB taxonomy): Archaea > Thermoplasmatota > Poseidoniia > Poseidoniales > Thalassarchaeaceae > MGIIb-N2. The sequence continues at coordinate 11,848 of DAPV01000028.1, read as the reverse complement.
GCTACTGCTGATGCTGGAATTATGCGTCGCGATGTTAGTACAAATTCATGGCTTGCCTCATGGTCTAGCCAAAATTGGCTTTCTGGTGATGACGTTCAATCAATGTCAGTTACAGATGATTGGATTCACATTCTTGCGAATAATGTCTTACACGTTTACAATGCATCATCTGTTGTATTTACTAGTACAATTTCTGCATCCAGTTTGGGCATCTCAGATCCATCAGATCTGATTCCTTGGATGGCTGGCGGATTGAGAGGCCCTGTAAACGAATCAGTTCTATTGATTGGATCTTCTGGAGCAGCTTCCATGATTGAAGCAATCGACGTTCCTATTTCCTTCTCTTCTGAAGTCTTTGCAAATTCACCTAGTTCCGAAGAAATGTATAGCATTACTCGTTTAGGAGATATATATTGGATAGGAGGAGACGGTTGGATTGATCGTTTTGATAGTTCTGTAAATCGTTGGATTCAACCAATTTTCACTGATGAAATGAGTTTAGCAATATCCACTGATGGTACAGATGTTTACGTTGGAACCGAAGACTCTGGAATGATGGCATTTGATCTAAATGGTACGCTTTTACGAAGCATAGATGAGTCAAGCACACCCTCCATAGCATTTGATGGGATTACAGACATGTCGTACGATCAATATACTGATTCAATGGTTATTGCACACGGACAAAGAGGCGTAACTGTATGGAATATATCTTCAGACATAACAACTGAATTTAATACCCAATCTGGAGGATCTACAGAATTAGAAGCAAATGATGTTAATGATGTTGCAACTAGAGCTGGTATTGCTTACTTAAGTTCAGAAGAAGATGGCGTTTTACGTATTGATTTGACATCTAATACTGTACTTTCTCCTTGGCAATCACTCGGTGCCGATGCGCTAGACTTCGCACCTATAGCAAGCGATGGCTCAACGGTCTGGCTTGGGTTATCTGGCTTCGGTGTTTTGGTTTTTGATAGAGTGACAGGCGAAGTTCTTGATCGTTGGACCTCTTCAGGTGGTGGCAACAATCCAGGTCAAGGCTCTGCTATGCAATCTGATTATGTGATCAGTTTAGAATACGATCCTTATGGTGGGGTATTAGTTGGTACAGGATTTGGTTTAGAACGTTTTACAAATGGCCAAGGTCAATCGATTTCACAAAATGGTAGATTTGAACCACGTGTATTCTATGATACGGATTCCGATTCGAATAGTATATGGGCAGCTACTGATAGAGGATTATGTCGGTATACTTGGCAATTCCAACGAGATGATTGTTGGGATGACGGCGACGATATTCCAGACGATGCTCGTTCTGTAAGAATTATCTCTCCAACTAGAGTAATGGTTGGAACAGAAAATGGCGCGGCTCTTTGGGATGTTACAAATGAAGAGGTGCTTGAAGTATGGGAAGCCGGAGAAGAAACAGAAAATGCAAAAGTTGTTGTTCATAATGACGTAACTTATGTTGGATTTGATGGAATAGGCATTGCACGATTTGACTTGATAAATAGCACATGGCTAACCCCTTGGGATACTTCATCAAATCTAATCGATGGAAATGGCGTAACCTCACTGGTTTTAGGACCTAGTGGCAATACACTTTGGGCTGGTGGAAATTTTGGTCTAACTGAGATAGATATTGCATCTGCATCTGTAATTAGGGATTGGAATAAAGGTAGCAATTCTGGAGGTCCTACACTATCGTCATTTGATCCAATGCATATCACGATTCACAATGAAATCCTACATTACGCCCAACAACAAAACTATCAAAATTCTCGTGATTTAATTTTCAGAATTAATCTTACATCCAACACTAGTTTATCAGAACTTGATGTAGGACAAAGGATTGGAACTAGTGGAATAACAAACAGTCTTGGAATGGTGGGAGATGAACTCTGGGTTGGAGTAACTCCTAGTCAATGGTGGACAGGAGTAGGCGCGGTCGTTCGTTGGAATGTATCTAATAGTTCATGGGCAGATACGTTAGAATCTACAGGTTCAATCGAACGAGTCAATGCACAATATCTCGGAGATTGTTTCCCACTAGACCCTGCTGATTGTGAATTATGGGTCGCATATGGTGAAAATTACCTTCGCAGATTCAATGCCGCTAACATGACCCTTCTTGGTTCATGGGATGATGTCGAGGGTAGAATCAGAGGAATGGTAGAATGGGACGGAAACTACCTTTTCGCATCTTTGAATGGAATTCTTCGGTTTGATCCAACAAATGATACTTGGTTGACTAGTTGGACTCCGAGTAATGGTGGAATGCCATCTTCAGGTGATGAAGACGTCTATTCAATGAAGGTCATTGGTGACGATCTTTGGGTTGGAACATATGCACAAAGTGGGTGGCAAACAAATTCAGATGTACATACTCTAAACGGCACCTCTGGACAGTGGTCAAGCATTGCAGCAGGTTCGGGTAACCTACCTTCTGGCTACCCTGCAGATTTTGCAGTTTGTGCTGATATTGTACATGTGGCAATGGGCTATCTTGGATGGTGGGCTCCTGGGGGAATTGGCCGATATGATACAAGCTCTTCAACTTGGATTTCTAATTTCCGTGCACAAAGCGGAGAAATTTCCAATGACGACGTTCGTTCTTTAGCATGCGATGATGCCAACGAAATCCTCTATTCTGCTTACGATACAGATGGCATTGGAGTTGGCCGATATCTATATGGTGGCCAAGATTTGAAACTATCAGATATCACTGCCCAAGATGGAATTTCTGAAGAAGCAGTATTCCCAGGTGGTCTTTTGTACCACAATAACAAGTTGATGATTTCCCATTTAGCAAATAGTCGAGGCGGATTTTCTTTAATTGGAGTTGTTGGAGTAAATTTGGGAACAGGTTCTCTGGTTGACCCAGGTCTAGAGACTGGTAGCATTGTAGTGAAGCCTACAACTTCAGGTACTGATGCATATGCAATTGGTCGGAATGGAGGGACATCGGGCAATAGTCGTGTTGATCTGTTAGATAGTACAGGCTTCACTCCTGGTGGAATAGATACCTTCACTGCATTAAGTAGCGGACGAGTTCTAGAAATTGTATCTTCAGGAAATAAGGTATGGGCATTAGCCGGTGAAGATGTAACATCTGGTTATGGTAATTCTATTCTTGAAGGAACATTGGTTAGTGGAGAAGTTCGATGGGATCGTTCCTTTTCTTTAGGCGCTGAAACTGGAAATGAATTACTGATTGATGGTAATTTCCTATGGGTATCAAATGCTGGCTCTGGATTGATGTTTATTGATTTGACAACTGGTACAGTTAATCCAGTAGGTATTGGTTTCCACTGGATGCATGATGGGTTAGCAAAATGGAATGGAGATTTAGTAGTTGGATTAATGGGAACAGGGTCAACTGCTGCTGGTGTACAAGTATTTGACACAACAAATTACACATTTACAGATGGTAAATTGATAGCTGCTCTTCCTAGCAATTTTGTCTATGATTTCATAGAACATGATGGTCGTATTTGGACAGCAACACTTGCAGGCTTAGGAATTTGGAATATTTCTACACAAGATTGGGAAGATCCATTCACTTTACTCGATGGGCTACCAAATCCAGTGATTGTTCGATTAGAATCTTCTAATGGGAATTTATTACTTGGTACGAAGGGTGGTTTAGTTGAATTAAACACTACAAACATGTCCATAGTAAGGACATTAACCGCTCAGAGTGGTTTAATGGGTTCATCTATTTCTGACATCACAATGGTATCTCCAACCACTATTGTTGATGCTGCTGGTAGTTCTACATCGTTCCCTGCGACAGTATTAGTCGCACATGATGGCCAAGGAATCACTCGGCCAGGGTATGCAGAAGTCCCTCTAGGTACTATGATTCCAACAGTTACTAGAGCAATTGATATGATTCCCGATAATGATGTAATTAGTCTAACTGCAGATAATTGGGGTGTTCACATAGCTACTGCTACCGCACCTACAGTTCATTGGAATGCATCTTCTGGATCCATGGAAGATGGACCTAATCCATTCACTATGGCAGGATATCCTCCAACATCAATGGTTAGCAACGGTCTTGATCTAATTTCATTGACCAATATTGGCATAACATATCTTGCTGCTAATGGAGATCATGGTGTCGACGATCAGATTCAGGTAACGAATCAATACGGCGCTTATATTGATTCATCTGGATTAGCAACTGTTGGTTTGGATGGCCTTCATCTGTTCAGCCCTATTTCTCATATTGAAGAAGACAGATTACGTAGTCGAAGAGCTTCACCGTTGAATGTTCTCATTGGTGGTAATTCGATTAATATCACAAATCAAACTTCACCAGGACGAGCGATTGTTCTTGCAACACCGGATTCACCAATTCCCCTCTCTACAATTGGTGCAGCAGGACCAAATGGCCTTCAGCTTGTTCAGAATGTAATCACTTCAGTCAGTCCGATTCAAGGTGCAGCAACTTGGATGTCAACTACTACGTTGAATTACACTGGAATATGGGACCTCGCATCATTAAATTCGGGCTTAGAAACCAACCTACAAGATGCAATTAGAAATTCTGCGATGACGCCTGATGGTAGAAACGTCCACTTCCAACTCCAAAGTCCTACAAATGGCTCTATGTGGGTTCGAATAACATATGATTGGGAACGAACTGAGCAACCTACTGAGATTTTGAATTTCTATGATAGACCAAATGATGGAGGCGGAGTACTCGTAGCAGAATGGTCCCCATCCACAGATCATGGATGGACTGCATATCGAGTTTACATTTGGGAGACATCAGAGTATCCAAATGGACTTTCCACTACAGATTTGTCAGGTACTAATTCGCAAGTAACCTATGACGCTAGAATAGCAGTATGGGGAACTATTGCTGCAGAATTTACAAGTTCAATGGGTCAACCATTGGAAGATGGTAAAGAATACGGCATCAGTATCGTTACTGAATATTCGGGAGCACAATTAGGAGATCCGTCTAATTTTGGAACATTTGCAATTCCAATTGATGACGTTCCTGCATCACCTGCTTGGGCGAACGCGTCAATGAATCCCGATCAAGAAGGACAAATGATTCTGGAATGGGCCTCATGCACAGAATTAGATCCTGCATTTATGCATGTTTGGAGATCTCCTGCTCCACTTACAAATGTACTTGGATTGCCCGAATTCCGAGCATTAGCAGTCCCTCATTCTGAAGCCAATGTTACCCCAATTAACATTCCAGTTAATCGTATGACTTGGATGGGGTTAGTTTGTACTGATGAAGCAGGCCAATATGATGCTGCCAATGCCACAATCATTGGACCAGTGGTGTGGACAAGCGAAGTAGACGATGGAATTCCACCAGCTCCAATAGAAGACCTCGATGCATTCGATACTCCAGATGATGAAGGAGGAAGAATCACTCTAGAATGGACTCCCAACGAAGAAGATGATTGTGCATATTATGCTGTTTATGGTAAAGTAGCAGACTCAGATACTGTTCCAGACAATCTAGAAGGTTGGGACATTATCGAATATGTTCCTTCTTGTAATTTTTCAAACGGGCCTCCTGGTAGACCGGGCAGCCAACAAGAACAGACAACTGATGGAGTGGTACGAGTAACAGTTAGTGACATTGCAGGCCGTCCAATTCAAGATGGTATTGTACATTGGTTTGCAGTTGTAGCAGTAGATTTCTGGGAAAATTCAGATACTGAAAACGTGACAATTGTATCGGCATCATCCATTGCAAATATCGGACCAGATCCTCCTGATAGAATCCAGAATGTAGAGGCATGGGATACACCTGATGATGATGGAACAAGCATCGACGTTAGTTGGACACCAGGATTTGAACGTGATTTAGATCACTACACAGTTTGGGTATCTGAACATCCTGTGTCAGCCGTTGGCCCTAAGTGGAATGTTTGTGAATCAGATCCTGATTCTTGTGGATTAATTTTAGTTGAACAACGAAGATGGAATCAAGAGCGAATTGAAGTCTCCATCGATACGGCTTTACTCGGAGGAAGTTCAGTCAATGGAGCTACACCATCAGCGATTACTCCAGGTATGACATTGTACGTGTCAGTTTCGGCACATGATACATCTGGAAATGCCTTCTTAACTCAACTAGAGACTGTAAACGTTGTTCCAATCGATAATCGTGGAGATATTACGCCACCTAGTCGCTTGGCAGCACCTACACTTTCTGATCGTCCCGATGATGTTGGAGATGGGTTGAATGTAGATTTCGAACTCAGTTTAGCAAGTGACGTTGAAGAATATCTAATCTTTGCAGACAGAGTTCCATTCACAGACGCTTCATCAATGCAACCTGCTACTGTACTTTCGCGATCTCCAGATTTCCCTGTAGAAGTAGAATTCTTTTCTTCTATGGAAGGGGATAATAGCGAACCATTACCTTTGAGTCCAGGAGTATTGACCTGGGTCGCAGTAGTCCCTGTTGATTCGTCAGGAAATGCATTCTTTACCGATTTAGTCACATCCACTCGTTCTCCGATAGACAATTCACTCCTTGACCCCGGACTTCATCTCCCTGAAATCACGGGAATAAGTCTTCAGTGGACAGATGACGGAAATCAAATTCTAGTCGAATGGAATTTAATTGAGAACGATCCAAATGTGAGAACATATTGGATTTATACTTCATTGGAACCATTTGAGGATACAAGAGAAGCGACTCTTGTTGAATCATATATTGTAGAAAACACTTGGACATTTACACCAATATGTGGTATAGATTCGAATGAAACTAATACTTCAATATGTAACGATGTCCCTCATTACATCGCCGTAGTTGCACATGATGATGAGGTTCATCGAACAGGAGTCACTCCTCAACCTTTAGCGCCTTGGGACCCGGTAACAGCATCTAATCCAGGAGATACTGAAGACGCCGCTTGGTGGGCCGATTTCCTCAATCCTCAAACACTGATAATTCTATTATTGATGATACTGATTTTGGTTGCATTGGTGGCATTGGTTGTTGGTCGTCGAAGAGACCCTGCTGATGACTGGGCCCACCTTGCTCAAGGAACATACGGAATCCCTCAACAAGCCGCCTGGGATGATTCATCTTCGGATGTAGAACTTCCCCCAGGATTGCCTGAATCAACATCTACAGTAGTTCAACCAGTAACACCACAACAAGTTGCCCCAGTCGATGAATACAGTTATTCAAGGCAAAGTGCCAAAGATTTGGTTCAAGACTACTCTCTCCCATCTGAGGATTTACTAATTCAAGAGGCCCGCCATCACGATGAAAACAATGACAGATATCTAGATGCTATTGAATTGCAGAGTGCAGCTGAAGCACTCCGTTCAGGCGAACCAAAGTCCGATGACCTTGATATGTCATTCCTTGATGACTTACTTTGACCTCAGAACATAGATGTTTGATGGGTGGTATGGGTATTCATGGTGGACGGGATTCCTCCCTCTTCAGTTTTCACAACCTGTAGATTTGATGAGACGGGAAGAGTATTGGCATTGAATCAACATTTCAACAGATTGAAAGAAGCAGCTGAACAGATCAGATGCCCTCCTCCTGATATCAAAAAAATTTCAATAATTCTTTCTAAATCAATCCATGGCTATGGCAAAAAAGAAGGTTTAGCACGCTTAGAATGGTCATCTGATGGGCAGGTATCTTGTGAAACCCGTCCTATTGACCAACCTAATTCTCCATTAGTAGCAATTACTCATCCTGCTCCCCAATGGCCTAAGAGATTTAGAGGAATAAAACATGGAAATTGGAAACCATATTTAGAAGCAAGAGAATTGGCTAGAGAAAATGGAGCTGACATATCCTTACTTGTTGATAATCATTCGATAGTGGACGCTGATAGAGCAACTCCACTAATTCTTGATGAGAATGGTTGTGCTTATTCTCCAGGTCCCGAACAAGGAGCAGTTGAGTCAATAACTCTCTCACTCATTTCAGATCATTTAGAATCAAATGGTATTCCCGTTCGTACGGCATTTTTGACTGAAGAAATGATCCGTAGATGCAAAGAATTGGTAGTTGTAGGAACTGGCGTTGGCGTACTTCCCGTTGGTGAAATCGACGGCATCGATATACAACTAGGAACATGTTTGACAGAACTAATTTCAGAAGCATTGAAGTCTGCATGGAAAGAATCCTAAATTGGTGATAGAATGATTGTTCGAGATTTAGCATTCATTCCAAATGATTCGCCTTTAATTTCAATTCAGAGAGAATTACGTTCTTCTTTATCTGAAGAATACGCTCCAGATGAACTGCTGTTACACTCTGGCGGACCTCTTTCAGATATTTCTCAATCATCATTATTGATGGGGCCGCCAACCCATAGAACACTATTTATCCAGCCAGAAAATCATCAATCATTACCAACCAATCAAAATCCTCTCGATGGAGATTTAATTTTTCATACTTCAAATCCATTAATTGTTAAACACCAAGAATGGAAATCGAGAAGTTGGGTTACAGTTGAAACTTCTTCTGCAGAAAGTTTGTCTGAAGCAGTGAGAAAAACATGTAGGCACGAATGTATCCAAGCCCCTGAAGGAATGCCTAGTTTGGGTAGTGTGACTGGGATATTGAACTATGACTTAGTACAATGGACCTCTCCTGTAAGAATTAAACACACTCCTTCTACTAATTCTATTCTAGGAATAATGTATAGAATTTCAGGATATATTTTTCATAATCGTTCCACCAATAAAATCTATCTCGTTGCAGATGAAAACCATCCTTGGTCAAATATCACAGATATTTCATCATCAACATCTCATCAATCGCATCCTATAGATGGAGATGTTAAACCACTAACAAATTCAGATAATCATCACGCTGATAAAATCAGACAAATTATCGAGTCAATTCGTGGAGGTCACCTCTATCAACTGAATTATGGGAGAACATGGCGCGGCAATTCTCAGATACATCCTTGGGAGGTATTCGAATGCTTAGATTCTACCAATCCCGCACCATATTCTGCTTGGATGAACATTCCAGATCTCGATTTTGCCGTTGTATCTTCTAGCCCTGAACTACTTTTAGAGACAGATGAAACATCTGTTTTCACTCGCCCGATTAAGGGCACTCGTCCACGAGGAGATGGAATTGAGGCAGATCAAGCTGAAATCATGTCATTGTTGAAATCAAGAAAAGAAATTGCTGAACATATGATGTTAGTCGATTTAGAACGAAATGATGTTCGAAAAATCGCAAAGTTAGGAACAACCCACTGGTCAGATTGGAGAGTAGAATCATTATCGAATGTACATCATTTAGTGAGCACTATTCAAGGGAATTATCGTCAGGATTTAGATTGTATTGATGCTTTACAATCTCTTTTTCCTGGTGGTTCAATCACAGGATGTCCAAAAGATGCAACAATTGCTTCAATTTCATGGTTAGAAGAAGAATCTCGCGGCTCTTGGACAGGATCAATTGGATTAATTGATCCATTGACATCCCATTCTATCTGGAATATATTGATCCGTACGATTGAATTTCAACATAAATCATCTAAATGGTTTGCAACGATTAAATCAGGGGGAGGTATTACTGTAGAATCTAATCCTGCTTCTGAAGTTGATGAAGCTAAACTCAAAGCAAGTGCATTAATCGATGCTTGTTGGCCAAATACAGATCCCGATTCTTTCCGTGCTACCATCTCATCTCTTCCTTCTATTCAATCAATTGAACCAATAGATGAGAGGACAGAGTCACTGATAGATAGATTAAATTCTGAATCTATTCGTAATATTAAGGAATTAACTGATAGAGAAATTCGAGTATTATTTATCGATAATCTAGATTCATTCACATGGAATATTGTAGATGAATTACGAATATGTGGTGCTATTGTTGATGTTATCTCTGGAAGGGGACCAACTACAGATTTTTCTGTTGAAGAAATTTTACGAGAGTTTAGACCAACACACATTGTCCTTGGTCCCGGGCCGTCCACTCCTGAAAATAGCCCTATGACGATGTCTTTTGCATCTTGGGCATTAGAGCACCCAAATCCATTGCCAACACTCGGTCTTTGTTTGGGACATCAAGCGTTAGGAGTCGCTGCTGGTTGGAAATTAGGCCGAACATCTACAGGCGCAGTACATGGAGTACCTACTAGAATTCAGCACGTGTCTTCAGGATTATTTGTTGATTTGGAACCTTCCCCAGTTATGATGCGTTACCATAGTTTGAGCCTTCAAGAGCCAAAATCACCCCTGTCTCCTATTCTTAGTTCAAATGCATGGTTAGATCCAGCAGGTGTTGTAATGGGAATAGAGGCCATAGATAGACCAGTCCATGGTATTCAATTTCATCCTGAATCATGTGGAAGCCCTAATGGCCGATTGATATTACAGACTTTTTTATCTCTAAGCCAAGAACAAATTGATGATCAATATTCAATAAAACAAGCTAGGTTGAATAGTAGAGTTGAAGGAGATTATACCTCTGCGATGGATTGAGTGAGCCAATGCCTACCTGCAGGATTTGTAAACAAGTTTTCCCGCAAGACCAGTTCATCACTGGAAACGGCCCTCGATATCTTGTTTGTGTGAGGTGTGGTGTAGAACTCGGTTTTGTTTCTGCTGAAGAAACGCCTCATCTATACTCTGATGAAATTGTTCGAGGGCGAACAGCTTTGTATGCTCGAAGATATGGAATTTGGATGACATTATTTGTTGGTTGGATGATTTTCTTATCAATGGGTCGCGGGATTACCTTCTGGTCCTCAGCAATTTTCGTAGTATTGCTCCTATCTTCAATTATTATTCCAGTTCGTCATTTCTTGGGAGCAGCTCGATTCAAAGCAGAAAAAGTCCGATTGACACCATAATCTTCAATCAATTAGTACATTTACAGTGATGGATTCAAATATCCTGAGTCTGTTCCAATTGACAGAGGGAACGCAGGGTACCCTAGATCGACATGTGGCTTGGAATGGCTAAAAACGGAGGACTGGAGCAAGAAATCAAAGGAAATCGAACATCTGAAACAATCAGAAATCGCTTGTATGCGACTCGGTTTCCTGAGCTCCAAAGAGTTATCAGCAGTGATAGCCATCTCTTGTTTAATGTAACCGCCAAATCCCGGAGATTTAATTTCGTGCAAAACACGAATAGTCCCGGAAAGAGAGAACGGCGGGTTCTCTGAAATTAAAAAAAGCAAAGGAAGTAATAACAATGCAAAATATGAACAAAAAATTGAGTATGCTGATTGCACTGTTTATGGTGTTAATGACTGCATCTGCAGGAGTATCTGCAGATGGTACTGACCCACTCGACGGCTCCGATGGAGGCGCTGATTGGGATGGTGACGGTCTAACTAACGCTGAAGAACAGCAGCAAGGAACCGACATGACCAGAGCCGACACTGATGGCGACGGACTACCAGATGGATGGGAGGTCAATCATGGCCTGAACCCTAATTCTGGTGGTGACGCCAATGCGGACCCTGACGGAGACGGACTGACGAACGCCCAAGAATATGCACGAGGAACTAATCCTAACAGTGCAGATACTGACGGTGACGGTAAGCCTGACTCTACTGACGCGTTCCCGAACGACCCTAATGACGGAGAATCTTCGGATCAAGATGGAGATGGCATCCCAGATGCTTACGATCCAGATTACCAAGATTCCGAGACAGGTAGTGGAAACGGTGGGACCAACGGCGGTGGAGAATCCAACGATCAAGGTCAAGGCGAACAAGGTCAAGGACAAGGTCAAGGACAAGGTCAAGGCCAAGGTCAAGGCCAAGGTCAATGCCAAGGTCAGGGCCAAGGTCAAGGCCAAGGTCAAGGCCAAGGTCAAGGCCAAGGTCAAGGCCAAGGTCAAG
>DAPV01000100.1:733-13641 GCA_002502625.1 Euryarchaeota archaeon UBA125 | reverse complement strand
AGCAGGAATTTTATTTTCAGGATTCAATAAACTAAGAGCTACTACTGAACCAGTATCTATCGGAAATCCTTCGTATGCTACTGTTCTAGCATATAGTCCCCTTTCTACTGCAGCATCTTTCATCGAGGTTGCAAAATCAACATCTATTGAGAATTCATATGGCATACTTCCAAGATAATGAAAATCATCATCCACATGAGTCCATACAGGGTTTTCTAGTGCTTGAATTTGATGCCCTACTACACTTGGCCATGTGGTAGAATATACCAAAATTAGATCAGCATCACTTTCTTCAATTTTTTTAGCACAGTCTTCGAAAGCATTTCTTAAATTCCTATATCCTGAATTTCCATCGGGACAAAGTAGTGGATGAGGATGAGGAGGGCAGTAAATCCCAAACAAAATTGGTTCTTCTTCCATAATATCACCTACAGAACCAATTCTCTTGTTTGTTCATTTGGGTCCCAAGATGCGACTAAATTTCCTGTCCCTATTACTGATTGATAACCATAGATTTCTGCTGGATATTGAGGGAATTCTAGCGCTGACATCATCCATGTAAATGCACCAGCATCTGTTTCAGCAATTGTTTGCTCAGTATACTCTGGGAGTATGTCCACTACTTGCTTCATCTTTCCTTCTCTCATCATTTCAATTAGTTTCATGTCCCAGACGTAGTTACTATGGTTGTAAATATGTTCTCTGCTCATATCTTCGGGTAATGGTGCTTCAGTAGTGAAATGTCTGTGGGATAGACTATGGCTACTTACTAGAACAACTTTCTTTCCACTTTCTTCTATTGCTTTTCTACAAGCTCTCCCTAACGCTGCCGACTGTTCATTCATTACTTCTGCTGAGTAGTAGTGCGTATTTCGATTACTAGAAATAGTGACAATTGGTTTATCCCAACTTGGATTAAGTAAATGACAACTTACGATAGTACCATAGTCTACGCGAAAATCAGGATTTCTCATCATTTTCGTAATTATTCCAGAATTTGCGGCTTCATCGTGCATGGCTTCGGCTAATTCGACGTCTACAGTTAGATCATAATTGTAACGAAATAAATTTGGGAAAACTGGGTCGACTGATTTAGATTTGAAGTGTGGTAGGCCAAGGAAATGAGTTCCAATATATGTCTGCCAATGGGGAGTAAATACTACCATTGCATCATAATCAATAGTCTTTAATTTCCTTGCAAGGCGTTGATATCCCCAACGAAGGGTTTCCCACCCACCTTCTGCATAAGCTTCGTTTTGTTCGGGGTTCTCTGCATATACCAAATGAGGCGGATGTGGGGCAAGAGCGCCCAGTACAATTTCACCGGTCATAATGCTCGGATAAATTTCAAGCACATCAATACACTGTTTGAATGATACTAGAATAGGCAGGATTGAATGCTTGAGTAATCAACCGAAGGGTATGAGATGGAGCCGAATGCCAATGGGTCTTGCCTTTGGTCCATTTATCCTTTCTATGACAATTTCTTCATTGATCATGCTCATCGATTTTACTCCTCCTTTTGAACTTAAGAAACCTGTATTTTCTTTGTTATTACTTACTCCAATGATGGCGATTCTACCAATTATTCATAGTGATCCTCAAGGTAGAGGAAAAGAGAGAATTTTTGGTGGAATACTTGGACTCCATTTGGGTTACTGGCCCATTGCTATTTTTGCATTAATGTGGCCAACGATTGTCGGATTTATTTGGTTAATTCAGTGTATTAGTATATGGCGATCTTCATACCCTCCGTTTAGGATTGGAATATGGGCAGGAATGGGTGCATGTTCTGGATTAGTGATTGGGAAAATAGGTGTAGAAGTTTTAGACACATCATTTTTGATTACTATCGCCCTTTTTGCAATATTATTTCCTTCACTTAATTGGATGATTGGGCATTTACCTGAAGATGAAGAAGAATAAATTCAGTCATCCATAATACAAATGTTAGAGGTTTCGGAATAAAATCCTAAACTCCATTTCCCACCTTCTCTTCCTAATCCACTATCTTTTACTCCACCAAATGGAACCCTGAGATCTCTGTGAAGCCATGTGTTGATCCATACCATTCCTGTGTCCATTTGTTTAGCTATTTTTTCTCCTCGAAGTGAATCTTTAGTCCAAATACTTCCTGCTAATCCATACCTAGTATTATTCGAAATTCTTACTGCTTCATCATCATCTGAGAATCGATGTAAGGTTACTAATGGTCCAAATATTTCTTCAGTAGCACATCTTGATTCGTGAGATAGCCCCTCAACTACTGCTGGACTGATCCAGTTTCCTCCTTCAAATCTAGTACCTATTACTGGTGTTTCTCCACCGGTAAGTATCGTTCCACCTTCTTCGATTGCTAAATTGACATAAGAACTTACTTTTTCCAAATGTTGTGGGCTGATTAATGAACCTAAATCTGTGTTCTCGTCTGTCGGGTCACCTATTTTTAGATGATTTACAGCCTCTACAAATTTATTTTTGAAGGAATCATAAATAGAATCTTGAATTAATATTCGACTTCCGCATAGGCATACTTGCCCTTGATTCAAGAAAGATGCTCTAACAATAGAATCCATATGTTTCTCTAAATCACAATCGTCAAGAATAATAGTTGCATTTTTACCTCCTAACTCTAGACTGATTTTTTTGAACGAAGCCGCAGCATCTCTAGCTACGATTGAACCAGTAGAAGTTCCACCAGTAAATGAAACAAATCGGACATCAGGATGAGAAACTAGTGGGGCGCCAGCTTCACTACCAGTTCCATGAATTAAGTTAACTACTCCATCAGGTAGACCTGAATCTTTGATCACTTGCATCATTAGATTAGCAGTCATAGGAGTCAATTCACTAGGTTTGCAGATTACGGTATTACCCATACCAATAGCCGGTGCAACCTTCCATGAAAGTAAGTAGAGAGGTAGATTCCACGGAGTGATAAGAACTCCAACCCCAACTGGACGTCTGATGACATGATTAGTGGCATTTTCCATTGTAAAATTTTCATCTTCTAATTCTCTAATTTGTTGTGCATAGAACCTAAAGTTTGTTACTGATCTTGTAGCATCTACTGCTCTAGAAATTCTGATTGGTTTGCCGGTATCCAAGGATTCCAATGAAGCAATTTCATCAAATCGACGTTCTAATGAATCTGCAATTCGATCCAACCAATCTGCCCTTTCATTTTTAGATAGTAAGCCCCAACCTTCCCCTGCTTCTTTAGCAACTTTTACTGCATTATTCACATCTTGAATGTTTGATTTAGGTATTCGAGAAATGATCTCTCCTGTTGATGGAGCATAGTTTAGTATCCATTCTCCATCAATTGATTGAAGTTCTTTGCCACCGATATGGTTGGGGACATCAATCAATTGATCACATCCGCCCCTCATTTCCATGTGGATTTCTTGCTAGATTATCTTGATTTTCTAGAATCTGGAATCTATCTTGGTCAGGATCCCATTCATCCCATGTAACTACGGATTCAAGTTGTTTAAGATACATTTCAGGAACAATGCCTGGGACAATGAATGCCTTTTGCCTATGCAATGGATATGGATTTCTTAACTGAATTCCTAAGACTCCTAGAACTGCACGTGCAACATACCATGTTGCTTGGCTATTCCATCCATGAGCGATCTTGATTACAATGCCTAGTCCTTTGGGCCAGTCGTCATGTTCAATTGCAATTCCTAAGAGTCCATCTGCACCTTCCTTAGCAAGAACACGTCCTTCACCAGCCTTGATAATGGTCGAATCTAGCCGATTAAACCCACCAATTAAATCAGGATGTTTACACATTGCGTCCCAAATCCAATCATCATCCTTAGTTCTAACTAAGGCTGAGAAAAGAGTTGCTAATTCATCCACTGTATTCGATACAGTGGGTAGACCACATCCGTCTTTTGCAATTCTCAAAGGCTTCCAATCAGGATGCAACATTGAATTTAATAGGTCAATAAAATCTTGGAACCATGATGATGTAGGTAAGGTGTAGCCTGCACGATTGATTCCTTTCAGACGTAGTGCTCGAAGAAGAGCAGCATGTTCTCCAGAACAAGTATGGAACCACCTTCTAGGTCTCCGAACCTGCCTTCCAAATTGAACTAATGGAACATCTAAAGGACATTGCATTAACCCCCATTCTGATTCAGTAAGAATACTTTGAGCCGTTGCAACGTGTTCCGTATCTCCATTATGGGATGAGCATGCAATGGCTTTCTGTTCGTCAGTTAACACATCATCCAAAACGTCAGTGAAGATTTTCATTAGTAATGGCTTCATCATTGATCTGCCATATACCAATACATTTCCGCCAAATGAATGAATCACTTCGTCTCCATGAACCCAAGAAATTGCTCCGTGTATGGTATTTTCAGAAACATCCAATCGTCTGAAATCAACTAATGGCTCCCATTCCACATCACGCCCGGTAGGAATTCCTTCGTGTTTTTCACCTAATGGATTAGAAGGGTATATTCCAGATCCTGGTCGGCCATGAGAAACAGAAGAAGGGCGGTCTTGCTCAGTCATCTTAGTTCCCCTCTATCCTAGGTTTTACTTTCTCCATGAAAGCCACCATATTTCTGATTACTCTTTCAGAATCATGATTGAAAAAATCAAACCAACACATGATTCTATCTTCTGGATTGAAACGTTCTAGAATCTGAATTGCTACTTCTTCAGCATTTCCAATCACGGCATTATCGGTGGCCGTTTCGACTTTTTCTGGGTCAATTGTCCCATCTAATGCAGACCAGTAAGACTGCAGTGCATTTTTTGCCTCTTTCTTTGCTTCCTGAGATCGCTGTTCTGGAGTCAGTCCTTCTTCTTCATTTAGAAATACCATTAGAGTTCTAGGCATCATTCTGCGTTCCCATTTCCCGCCGTCAGGATGATAGTTTTCAGTCATTCTTTGATGGGTTGCATCAATGACTTCGGGAGGAGTAATACTAAGATTAAACACTTGAACTGGCATGAATTTATTTGCAAAAATTTGTGTGTTTGAATCATGAGATCCTAAGATAAGATTCAATCGATCACGAGGCCAATTTTGTGGAATAATTTTGAGATTTTCAAACGCATATCTTTTCGCGATTGAAACTTTATCCGGAATCGAGGGTAAATTGTATTCATTTTTTGCTGCAAGTTGGACATTTTTCCATTCATCATCTGTTCTGAAATCGTCTTCGGTTAGTACCGTTGATGTGATATCTTCTGAAGAAATAGAATCACCACGTAAAAGTCGTAATAGAATTTCAGTGGCTTCTCTAAAAATTCTATTTCGTAAAACAGACCAAGCAGCATTTTCTACCGAATTTCTAGGTACTATTCCATATGGTCTCGCCATGAATTCAAAACGACCTGCACTGAAACCGATATGCACTTTTCGATCATGGTCCTCTAAGCCTAAAAGTTGACAAAAATTACCAATTCTCTCTGCAGTAGTAATCGGACCTCCATTAGCTAATATACTCAATACTGCGCTTCCAATCTCTATTCTTTTTGTTCGAGAAAATGTTGCGCCAGCGAGTTGAAAGAAGTCAGTGCAAAGTCCAATTTCTCCTGGGAAATGAGGGACAACTGGGGTTAAATTAGTTTTTTGGGTTTCAGTAGAAAGATGAGCTTGAGCTATCCAAGCGATTCCATAACCTAATTTGTCTGCGGCTACAACTTGATCGAAGTAATTCCTCATCATGGTTTGTTCATCAGGCATATAACCCGAAGAATCCGGTGTTTGACTGATGGAGAGAAATACATCGAACTCCATATCCATATTCACCAGCCTTCTGCACTTCATGGTTCGTGTGTTTACTCTTGTAATTCTAAAGAGTCTATCATTTCATCTAGTCTATTTCTTAATGCCTCTGGCACTGGTCTCTCTAGATGAATAAAAAGGACTACAGCAGCTTGGAGATTTTCTAACTCAAGAGAAATATTTCCTGTTAAGTGTCCTAAATCTGCAAGGCCCCAATGTGCGACAATTTGTGTTGAAATATCTTCCATTTCTCTTCCAATTTCAAGAGAATTCTCTAGTCGTTCATTTGCTTCTTCAAGACGATTGATCTGAATTAATGCATGACTAGATAATGACAATGAATGAGCACATTCTAACATTTCTTCTGCCATTTCATAGGTTTCAGCAGCACGATCAAAAAATGCTAATGCATCCTCAAATTGATTTTGATCCATTGCTATTTCTCCTAAACTATGTAGGCTATTTGCGGTACCAAGAATATCTCCTATTTCTTCTTTAGATGCAAGACTTCTAACAAATGAATCTCTAGCGCCTGTGATGTTTCCGAGTGCTTTATGATGAATTCCTTCTAATTGTTCGATATTTCCGATTAGTCTAATATTTTGTAGAACTTCTGCTGCTTCTCTCGCTTCTTGGAGGGCTCCTAGTAACCCTACATCAATATGAATTTCTTGATCATCAAGTCTCGCCTCTTGAATGCGTTGTAATGTGTCTGTGAGTTTTACTCGTGCAATTAAGAACAATGCCCAAGCTACAGATTCTTTATCTTCATCATATGATGCCTTTGCATGTGCGGAAAACGCTAGTTTTTCGCAAATGCCCATCCTTTCAAGATCTAATGCCATTTCTGCCAAAGCTAACAACGTTTGAGTGGATACACTTTCCTCGATACCTTGCCCTTCTGCAATTGCTTGTAGTAATGAAGCAGCAGCTTCAGGACTTAGTGTGTCTTCCATTTTATCCCTCAAATAGATCTCATTCTTCCGCCATCAACTGCTAGGCTGACACCTCTGATGCCACCTGATTGAGGCAGACTAAGGAAAGTAATTGCAGATGCAGTTTCCATTGGATTAATTAATCGCTGAATTGGAACTTGAGACATCCATGCGTCATGGATTTCAGATTTACTCTTTCCAGTTTTTTCTTCAATAGAATTTGCTAGAGAATCTAATCGGCCAGTATCTGTAAACCCCGGAAGAATATTATTGATTGTTATACATGTAGGCAATTCTAGATTTAGAGATTTAGCCCATGAAGCCATCGCTCCTCTGAGAGTATTTGATAATCCGATGTTTGGTATAGGTTCTCTAACAGACGTAGAAATAATATTTACAATTCGACCTATTCCTGCCTCTTCCATTGAAGGAACAACCATTCGGGTAATACTATGTGCAGCAAACAAATGCCTTTTGAAAGGCGCGTCAAATGCTTGTGAATCATTGGAAAGCAATGGTCCTCCTGGGGGGCCTCCTGCATTGTTTACCAGAATATGTATTGGTCCAGCATCTAGGATTTTAGAAATAGTTAGTTGAATTTCATCTTCGTTTTCAAGATCTATTTTTACAGACTTTACTCCTGGAATTTCGGGTGCACTTCTGCTTAAACCAATTACTTCAGCACCACATGATGCAAACATCTCAGCCGTTGCCCTTCCAATACCTTTAGACGCCCCGCAAACAATTGCTCTCATTCCTTTCATTGCATCCGATGAATACGGTATGTCCATTTTCTCACCTCAATCAACATAGTGGGCATATGTCCTATCTTCCAATTTTTGTTGTACTACTTGAAGCACATCCTCAGAAGCATTTCGGAAAGTAGGCCAATCACTCTCACCTTGCTTGTACCTCATTTCACCCCATTTTCCTTGAGTCCATGCTATCAATGCCTCTTTCATTAATATTCCAGAAAGTAACAGGGTTCCAAAACATAGATCTTCGTAAGTCATTCCCCTATGAACCGGGAAATCTCTTCTAAGGAGAATCTCTCCCGTGTCAATTCCGTTATCACAGAAATGAGTGGTACTACCAATCGGTATGTCATGGTAAACCGACCATGCAGGGGATGCAGAACCTCTACAATCAGGAAGTAAGCCTGGATGGCTATTGATTACTCCATCCTTAGGATAATCTAAAATTTCTCCACGAATAATTCTCGTCCCGCCAAATACAATTAGATCGAGCTCAATATCTTTAATCAAAGGCATAACCTGTTCAGAGTTGTGTATTGAAACCGTCTTGTGTATTACTTCTATTCCTTTTTCCGTTAATTCTTGAAGCTGAAAATCAATACTCGGAGCAATAGGGAGACCTTCAATTCGTTTGAGGAATTTTTCACGTTCTTCATCCCCTATGGGCGAATCTTCGCTGATAATTATCGAAGGGACAAACCCTTCCGACAAAATTTGACGTAGCATTTCTCTACCATATGGGTGTTCCTTGAGGAGAAGATAGGCGAATGCTGGCTTTCCCATATTTGCCTCTCATGTACAATGGCCCTTCAACGCTCCCATCTAATTTGAATAGAAAAATGACTTAGATAAAACGAGATATCAAATGCTTTGGTTCTTCCCCAGCACTATGGCAAGCCGCGGAAGGGCCCTTTTACTCGTTTGTCTTTTTCTGATTTGTCTTCTACCCCAATCTGCTACTGAAGAGATAACAATAGTCCCACAGTTTGGAACAGCCTTTGAGGAAATACTGATTGCTGACTCATCAGATGATCTTGATGACCCTAGAGACTTAGAATTTCATCCTGGAAATGATGATCAATTATGGATTGCTAATCGGGGCACGGATAGTATCTCTATAATCCACAATACAGGACTTTCAAATCAGTATTCAGAAAATAGACGAGATTCTCACAGAAACCACTTCCTAGAAGAAGTTAGTGCAATTGCCTTTGGAGACTACCATCCAGAGTTTGATTATACTTGGGGATCTGCTCAAGAAACAAGAAACACATACTGTGGTCAAGGTACTCCAAATAATTTCATGGGGCCTACGTTATGGCCTTCTTCTTTCTCACACTTTGCTAGAGAACATCAGAATGATAATCTCTTAGGAAGCCACATTGATATGAATCATGAATCGCCTAACGGAATGGGGATTGCACATGATTCTGGAAATGCTTACTGGTACAATGATGGATATTATGGTGAGTTAGTTTACTATGACTTCGTTGAGGACCACGATACAGGAGAAGATGATCATTCAGATGCTATAGTTCGGCGTTATTCCGATGTTTCACTAACAAGATATGCCGGTGTCCCAGGTCATATGATTTTAGATGATGATTCTGGAATTTTGTATATCGCAGATACTGGTGCTAATCGAATTGTTTGGGTGAACACTCATGATACCACTTACAATGTTCAAAATATTATGAATGACCCTTCAAGATTAGAGCCTCTAGCAGAATATTCTCGAATCTCAGGAATCGAATGGGGTGTTTTAGTTTCGGGACTAAGTGCTCCTTCTGGGATTGCTCTTGAAGATGATAGGTTATTTGTTTCACTTAATGCAAATGGTAAGATTGTAGCTTTTGATTTAGGTTCAGATGGAAAGAGTGCAACTGAAACTGCTTCAATCCAGACTTCAGCGAGTTCTATAATGGGGCTAGAAGTAGGTCCGCAAGGTCGCTTATATTTTGTCGATAACGGTAGGGATCAGGTCTTGAGAATAGATCCTCAGTCTGATGTTGATGCTGATGGAGTTTGGGATGGCGAAGATAATTGTCCTGCAATTGCAAATCCATTGCAGGAAGATCATGAAGAGGATGGAATAGGTGATGTATGTGATACTGATGATGATAATGACGGTATTCTTGATTCATCAGATAGTTGTGAATTAGGGGAAACAGATTGGTTATCTAGTTTGAATACTGATCATGATTCAGATGGTTGTTGGGATTTCTCTCAAGAGGATATTGATGACGATAATGATGGTGTTACAGATAATAATGATGATTGTTCAGTTGGAGATTTAGATTGGATTTCTAGTTCTTTAACAGATTATGACCAAGATGGTTGTCGTGATGCTGGAGAAGATTTGGATGATGATGATGACCGTATTTGTGATGCTTCAGCAGATGATTCAGTATGTGAAATTTCATCAACAGGAGTTGACGAGTGCCCTTCCAGTCAATTAGATTTCTATTCAATTTATTCTAATGATGAAGATAGAGATGGTTGTGAAGATGATGGTGAAGATGCAGACGATGATAATGATGGCTTTCAAGATGAAATTGACACCTGTCCTACCGCTTCAGGTACCAGCGACAAGGGCACTACCATCGGATGTTTAGATAGAGATGGAGATGGATATGCTGATTCAGTCGATGAATTTCCTGACGAAATTTCTCAATGGATTGATACTGATGGAGACGGTTTTGGAGATGAATCCAATGGTTATCTGGGAGATGATTGTAAGTCGCTATCAGGGAGTTCAACTGAAGACCGAAGAGGTTGTTTAGATTCTGATAATGATGGATGGTCAGATGCTGATTTGTCTTGGAGTTTATTGAATGGAGCCGATGCATTTCCTAATGATTTGACGCAGCATAGTGATATGGATGGTGATGGATTTGGAGATCGTGAGCAAGGCTTCCAAGCAGATTCTTGCAAGACAATATTTGGTACTTCGACTTTAGATAGATTTGGTTGCCTTGACAGTGATGGAGATGGTTGGTCAGATTCAGGAGATGCTCTTCCCAACGACCCTACTCAATATTTAGACGATGATGGAGATGGCTATGGTGATTCACCTCAGGGTAATCTCCCCGATGATTGTTTAGGATTATTTGGTACCTCGTCGGAAGAACGACGTGGTTGTCCTGATTCAGATGGTGACGGATGGGATGATGGGCTAGATATATTCCCTGATGATAGTCGATTCTGGTCAGATTCAGATGGTGATTTTTATCCTGATCAAATCGGGTATGATGAAACGGATGATTGTCCAGATTTAGCTGGAACTTCAACATCCGATTTGATAGGTTGTCCGGATTCTGACGGAGATGGTTGGTCTGATTCAGGAGATGTGTTTCCAAATAATGCTGATGCACATAGCGCCTCTTCTAATTCACTTTATATCGGTTTAATTGGATTGTTTGTATTTTCAATAATTATCTCTTCTCTTGTGATTGTAATGAAGAGACAATCAAAGCTTCCTGCTGCTTCTCAAACTCTTAATCCCTCTCAATCACCTCCGTTGCCCCCCGAAGGATTGCCGCCTGGATGGACCCTCGAGCAATGGCATTGGTATGGGGAAGACTACCTTCGAAATAGATGAGGTTAGACCTTATGAGACGTAGAGCGATTGTTCCCGCTCGAATCAATATTATCGGAGAACACACCGATTATTCAGGGGGACTTTCACTCCCATTCGCTGCTAATTATCAATTGACTTTAGAAGCCAACAAAAGAATTTCGGGATATTCTGGAGATGATACTGTAATTGAATTATGGAAAGCTGCAGGGGGATGGCCTGCAGATATAATTGTGAATAGTTCTATCCCTATTGGAAAAGGCCTCTCCTCTTCTGCGGCATTATGCGTAGCAGTTGTTCTTTGTTCTCAAGGGAATCAAGATCTACTAACTGTTGCTAAGGAAGCTCAGCGTATTGAACATCAAGTACTCGGAACACCTTGTGGATTACTTGATCAATTAGCAATTTTATACGCAAAAAAAGGACACGCCTCTTTAATTGATTTCTCTGATTTCTCTATAAAGTGGGTGCCGATTCCACAAAATTGGTTATTCAAACTGGTTGATTCTGACATCAAGCGCAATCTTTCCTCAACTGACTATCGAGTTGACAATTTTCTACTTAATAATCATGTAATTGGTGAGAATTCTAGAGTCCTAGAATCTATTAAATCATCACCAGAAGAGTTAGGGGAATTATTGAATGAGACTCATTCATCATTGATTTCGATAGGAGTTAGTTTGCCTGAAATTGATAAACAGATAGAGTCACTAAGAATGATTGACGGTGTTTTAGGAGCTAGAATGATGGGGGGAGGATTTGGAGGAATGATTCTAGTTTTAGTTGATGGGTCTGACGTATTACCTAATTCTCCCATATTATGTTCCTCTAAGCCAGCGATTTTAGAAGAAATATCTTCATTTAACTAAATTTAAAAAATTCTCAGAACCGGGTATTGATATTCATTGGATTCATTGTGTTGATGAGGATGTTATTACTGAGCCGGATGAACCTGAAGATGAGGGGCTGTTCGGTTTACCTTCGATAGGCGTTTTCGGAACAATCGTTGCAATTACTATGAGCGTATTTGTATTCGGTAGGAATCAACGGATTTATTGAAGATTAACTGGATAATTCTCATATGATTACTTACTATCTTCTTCAGTACAATCATTCTTGAAGAATTGGTTCAGTATTTCAAGTCGTTCGGGTGTACCCATGTCCCAGAATTTAGTATTGTCAATATGAGCAATTATTTCTCCAGATAATGCTGGATAAACAGTTTCTTCCCAGCTCCATTTTCCATTTTTCCCATATGTTTCAATCACCTTCTTGTCTACAACACTTGTTCCTGCTTCATATCCGTTGAAATTTTCAGAAGGTGACGATTTGTTGTATTCAATCACTTTTCCATCTTCATGTCTAAGATTCTTCGATTCATGTTTTTCAGTTACTGTCATTGTTAGTAATGCATTATTTTGCCGATGTGAATCAACTAGTGAAGAGTAGTTAGTTGGATGGTAATCATCACCCCAAAGAAGTATGAATTCGTTTTCTATCAATTCTCTTGCATTCCATATTGCACCTCCTGTTCCCAATGGTTCTGATTCTTTAACGAAAGTGAGATCTATTTTATGTTCATAATTTTCGAACATTTCTCCTAGATACCCTGTAAGAATTACAGAACGTCGACATCCTTGTTCAAATGCCCAATCTAAAATTCTAGTAATTATTGGAATACCATTTACCTCAATTAAAGACTTAGGAATTTTTTCAGTAATACTACCCAATCTACTTCCTAATCCTCCGGCCAAGATTACCACTTGAGGTATTTTCACAACAATTCTACTCATTCTACTCTTTCAATCTTATCTGAAAATTTTGATTATTTCATGTACGTAAGAGCGGTTAAAGTGCTCGTGCCGGGATTTGAACCCGGGTCG
>DAPV01000100.1:0-418 GCA_002502625.1 Euryarchaeota archaeon UBA125 | reverse complement strand
GGGATTTGAACCCGGGTCGACGGAATGAAAACCCGCCATGATGGACCGAGCTACACTACACGAGCGATAATCAGCCGAGCAAGGTTATGTTCAAGAATCAATCGGCCACATTTTCTTCTTCCTTCTCATCTAGAAGACCTTCCCACCATCTGAAAAGAGGAATTATCAATATTGCACCGATTATTGCAATAATGCTGAATGTCCAGACATTTAGGCTTGCTAGAATCTCTTCACCATAAGCTCCAATTGCCATTGCTGGAACTCCAAATCTAATGCCCCTTCCAAGTATTCCTGCTATAATGAATAACCGTAAATCCATTTTACCCATTCCTGCAATCCATGCAAATACTTTGTACGGAATCGGCGAAACTGCTGCAATGAAAATTCCACTTGATCCATATCTTTCCGTTAACACTTC
>DAPV01000043.1 GCA_002502625.1 Euryarchaeota archaeon UBA125 | reverse complement strand
TGATACAGGTGCGTTACTTCATCTCCCACCTAATCGCCTTTCAGGGGGACTAGTCGCAAATAGTCAGAGGGATGAGATAGAGCGTGTGGACAAAGATAGAGCTCTTTTGATTGAAGGTGTACGTCTACATTGGCGTTCTCCATCAGAAGAGGCTCTTCAAAGAGCACGCGAGGCAGCCCAAGAGACTGGAGATATTTCCGGATTATCAGGTGTAGATATGGACGTTCTAGCAGTAGCTCTTGAACATAGAGCAATTATTGTGACTGACGATCATAGAATTCAAAATGTGGCTGGTCGTTTTGGAGTTGGCTGGCATCCTGTAATGAATGAAGGTATCAAAGAGCATTGGGAATGGGTTCTTGCGTGTAAGGGATGTAAGAAGATATTCCCTCCCCCCGAGAATGTTTCTCGATGGCGTAGGACATATGGTAAATGTGATGATTGTGGTAGTAAACTCAAACTCAAACGAGGCGGAAGTTGATTATTCAGATTCTTGAATATCTTGTTTGATTTCGTTTGGATTTCTTCCTTCTACTTCAACACCTTTGCTTTTTGCTTCTTCGACTAAGGCTACTGATTCAGTCATTCCACCACGGTCAAGATCATCTTCAGTAGTACTTGTTACATCTCCTTCTACCAGTCCTTTATTGAACTCAGATTTTGCTTGTCCTAAGGACCGTGCCAACTTCGGAAGTTGTGACGGTCCAAACAATATCAGAAAGAGTCCCACAAGTATCGCGCCTTCCATCGGTCCGAATGCCATGTTACGTTCACGAAACTCATCCTTCAAAGACAATTCCGGTGTTTTTAACCAATCTAATGTGTTTTTATCCCCCTGATACAGGAGGTAAAAGAGCGATTTCAGCACCATCATGTAATATTGAATCGAAAGAACAAATATCTCCATCAATCGCTGCCTTGAGGCCTAATTCAATCCACTTTTCTAGATTAAATTGTTTGATGAGATCTCCAACTGTAGTATTTGTTACTACTGATAATTCTATTCTTTCATTCCCAATGTGTTCGCGTAATGGACCAAAGACAAGAATAGAAATTTTCCATGCTTTGACGGCATCATCCATATGTCTCTCATATGATTCGAGTATTTCACGCCTCGGAATAGGTGTTATCAGGCTCCGCTCTAATCGGGAATCATGGGGGAGATACTCAGGGCGGTAGATCTTTGGAAAGTATACCCTATGGGTGATACTGAAGTTTCAGCACTAAGAGGGGTTTCTTTAGAGATTTCCAAAGGCGAGATTCTTGCAATCACTGGCCCTTCAGGAAGTGGAAAAACAACATTACTCAATTGTTTATCTTCTCTCGATACAGTTAGTCGAGGGGAGATATATTTTGAAGAAAAAGATATTTCAAATATCTCTGATAATGAACGGACTAAACTACGTGGTGAAAGAATGGGATTTATATTTCAGCAATATCAACTCATTCCTGTTCTTACAGCGGTAGAAAATGTAGAACTTCCCTTACTATTGCTTAATTTTCCTGCTGATGAAGCTAGAAAGAAAGCACTAGAATCACTTTCGACGTTAGGTCTTTCTAATCGATCACATCACAAGCCATCAGAGCTTTCTGGTGGCCAGCAACAGAGAGTTGCAATAGCTAGGGCAATAGTGCATAATCCAAAGATATTGTTTGCAGACGAACCTACAGGGAATTTAGATTCTGATACTTCTGATTCTGTAGTTCAGGCACTAGAGGAATTGAATAGGATACACGGTATTACTGTAGTAATTGTTACTCATGACACCTCTGTTTCTAAGAGATGTAATAGAATATTGGTAATCAATGATGGAATATTATCTGAAACCAACATAGAAGAGGAGTGAGGGATTGTGTCCCCAAAGAGAAAGGTAATTCCAGTAATCGTTGATTTGGTATTAGCTGGGATTTTACTTTCACTCACTCTAAAGAATGGATATCTATTCTGGCACTGGTTAGTTTCTGGGTGTATTTTTGTTTTGCTTCATATAATTTCTAGAGTAATTATTTCTTCTAGAGTAAGGATGCTTTCTAAACTATCATTCAGAGATACGTGTCAAAGAAAAACAAGTTCTGCATTACTTTTTTGTGGCTTAATGTTAGCATCTTCAGTTGTTTCTAGTTCCCTAATTGTAGGTGATAGTTTTGATGCCACATTAGAAGATAGGTTGGTTTCAAGTCTTGGAGAAACTGATTGGGTAATAGAAGGTATAGATCCTCTTACTTCTACTCCTTTATTGATGAATCAAACACGAGTTATGTCTGCTCTTAATGATTTGATGACATACAATGAAATTGATGGGATAGGAGTTGAACTTCATCAAGGAGTAACTGGGATAACAGTTGATGGTAGTAAAGTGAATCCAAATGTTGTATGGCTAGCACCGGATGCCAATTTACGAAATTCAGGTCCCTGGGTTGAGCCTTTAGGGGTTCCTCCCGTTTCTTGGTCTCAATTGGGAGGTGCTTCTCAGGATGGAACTGATCAAGCATTGGTAAATCAAGCACTTGCAAATTCACTATCTCTAAAGGAAGGTAGTCATTTTTCTATTTCTTGGTCTCAAATTATTGATAATGAGTCAATTCGAATGAGTCATAATTTCATAGTTCAGTCTGTCATTGATCCGACTGGTTTAGGTTGGGAGAATGCCAATCAACCTCTTTTGCTCACAACTCTAGAAAAAGCTCAAGTTTTACAAAACAAAAATGATTTTGTTTCAAGAGCAGTAATATCTGGAGCTGGAGATGTATTCGAGGGTTATGTTATTCCGAATATTGAAACTAAAATAGAGAACTCATTTTCCGAAGCCATGATCGCATCAGATGCAGGATTTCACTGGAATACAATTGGCCCAGGAGAAATTGCAACATTAACTAGAACTAGCGCTGGAGGTTTACTCACTTCTGGAGATGTATCCGGAATTAATTCCGCATTACAGATTGTTCAACATGATTCTGATGCGTCTTCTTTTCTTCTTACTCCGATTTCTGGGATTTGGGAAAATGAAGAAAAAATTACTTCCATTAATGGAAAAAAGATTGTCGCTGTTCATTTAGATTCTTTTCAAAAAGTAATTGTGACTGATAGTTCAGTATACATCTCAAATTTGAATGAAGATCCAGTTCACCTATTTTTCGAAGATATTCTTGATGCAGAATTTCTTAATTCAGTTGTATATGTGTTAACAGAACAGGAAATTATTACAGTAGACATTGAATCATATACTCCTGAAATTCTTACAATGAATGTAAATCAATTATCCGATATTTCGGTAATTAATTCGACAATTTGGGGTGTGTCAAACCAATTTGGAGGCGTATATCACCATACTTTGGGCCAATCATCAAATGAAGAAGAATTTTCAAAGATTGATTTTGGAATTTCCACAGATGTACTAGGTTCCAAGATATATTTTGATGGTGTTTCGATAATCACTCATTTTGAGACTATTTTCGATAGTAGTGTTTGTTGGATAATTGAACTTGAATTGAGTTGTGTTTCTTCAGGAAATTCAAAAATGATATTTTCACATAGAAATCAGACATTTGTAGAATCTGAAAACTCTATCAAACGATGGAATGGTAGTAGTTTTGAGTTAGTTCATGTTTTTAATTCTTCAATATTGGGTGCTAATAGTAACGGAATGATAATTGATGGTCATGATTCTATTCTGGTTTGGGCATCTAATTTGTCTTCATTCGTTGAAGGGAAATCAATTCCATCCACCGTTAATGGATTTGCATATGATGAATTAAACGGCACTATTCTTGCCTCTACAGATTATGGAATAGTCATGATCGATCAATTTGGAAATATGTCTATTGAATTATTCAATTCTTTTGATGTAGGTTTAGGGATTCATCTCCCCCCATTCCTCATTTCATTGGAAGGAGATGTAGTGGATGATTTACTTGGTGTAAATCAAACAATTAGATTTAGAGATGGCATTACTGATTTTGATCAAATTGAAACTTTTTCTTTTGGTAAGAATATAGATGATGATTTTCGTCTCGAGATTGAGGTTGATACTTCTTCAGTTTCTCTAGATGATTTCATAGCTTTGAATCCTGATTTAGAATTGCTAGATTCTGCCATTATTGGAACTATGTCCATGGATATTGCTAGTGATCTATTAGGTGGAAATCCAAAAAGAAGTATGATTTTAGTTCAAATGCCAGAGAATGAATCAGACTCGATAATCGTCAAGGATGCACTCCAAGATTGGGCTGATAGGAGAGCAAATATTCAATCCTCTTCCTCCTCATTGATTCCCGTGAAGGAAGAAGCTATTCTTTCTATTGATGGCGCGGGTTCATCATTTTCTGCATTATTCTTAATTTTTGGAGTTTTCATTGTTATTGCGGGTCTATTGCTTATTGTCAATTTATGGATTATGTCTGCGGATGACCGTACTAAAGAATGGGGATTACTACGTTCGATTGGTGCGTCGAGTCAAGATATTGAATGGATCTTAAGAATTGAGGGAGCAATTCTTTCAACACCTGCATGTTTCTTAGGGTCTTTTCTTGGAATGTTTCTAGCAGGCCTTCTAATGGGTGGTTTAGGTGCATTTTTCCAAGCAACATTTGGAGTGGGTTTCAGTTTCTATTGGACTTCTGAATCCATCATTATTGGTGCTTGTATCGGATTTCTAGTTTCAGTGGTTACGTTAAGAATTTCATCATTCTTCCTTTCAAGAAGAAATTTGATTACCGCACTTCGTGGATTGAGAGTTGAAAAATCCTCTTTTAGTTTATGGGGAATTATTGGTTCTATTTTCCTTGCAGTTGTCGCATTAGTTTGTTCGATAATGTCATTTTTCTTAGGGGATTTTTCACCTGGAATTGCGCACTCTCTATGGATTTCAGGTGTTTCTCTTTTTCTTCTTTCTTTAGTGGTCCCATTAAGTGCGATTGTTCCCCAATTTCTTTCTTCAAGATCAAATTTCATCGGTATCAAACTTTCTAAAAATGATGCTTCAAGAATTTGGTCATGTACGATAATAGGATTTTCGCTCATACTTTTTGGTTGGATAGAAGATCCAATTCGTGTTCGTTATGAAGTAACAGATACTTCTTTGATAATATCTGGCATATTCATGTTGATAGGAGGTGTGTTGATTTTATCTACATCAGGACCGATCTTCATTAGGCAAATAATGTCATTGATTGGCCGATTAAAACCAAGTTTTTCAGCAATTATTTCTCTCTCTATTGCTTATCCTCAGTCTCGACCGTTTCGTTCTGCTGTGTCAATGAGTATGTACAGTATTGTTATTTTTGCATTAATTGTTCTCTCCGGTTACAGTACTATGTTTGGGAATTATGTGTCAGATATCGGTGAAAATTCTCGAGGTGAATTTGACATCTTAATTACTGGTTCTGGTCAAGAATTAGATGTATCTTCACTAGAGGCTTGGGATATTGAAGATCTTGAAAGAAATGGGATAGAATCTATGGTTATTATGGATATTGGTCTATGCATAATAAGTGGTGAAAACTTGAATGCATCATATTCTTCATTACGTAATATTCCTCAATCTTTCATTGAATCTGGTGCCTTACCATTATCTCAATGGGATAAATCGTTAGGAGAAACTCCAATTGAAATTTGGACTGCAGTAATTAATGACCCTAATTTAGCTATTGTTGATGCATCAATAGGTATGGATAGCTACACCGTTTTGGGTGCTCTTCCTCTTGAAGGGGGTGGCTTATCTTCAGGCTCATCATTTGAGATAAGAGATCCTAACAGGCCGTTACTACAATCTAATCTTCGTGTTGCAGGGGTATTAACTGAAGATGCATCACTCTTGCTATCTGGTATTTTTGTATCTAAATCAACATTTTCTTCGATGATAGAATCCTCCACAAATATGGTGTGGATTGAAGTATCAGATGATGTGGTAATGGAGGATGTGTCTTCAAATCTTCAATTAGAATTGGGATCCGATGGAGCAAATGTATTGGTAATTGACGAGTTATTCAATCAAATTAGCTTAATTCTTGTCTCATTATTGGGTTTACTTCGTGTATTCTTGGCCTTAGGTCTATTCATTGGAGTTACAGGATTGGCAGTAGTCACGGCAAGGAGTATCAATGAAAGAAGTCAACAGATTGGAGTCATGAGGGCAATAGGAATGAAAAGAAATCAAATTGTTTCATCAATTCTGTTAGAAGTGGGTTGGATTAGTGGTCTCGGCATATTTAACGGTCTAATTGCCGGTATTGTCTTCTATCGCTTTCTATTCATTACTTACATCAGAGATTTTGGCACTCCATTTGTAATTCCATGGTTAGAGTTCTTGTTGATTATCCTCTTTTCCATATTCATGACACTAATCTCTGTTTTAGTTCCTGTTAGAAAAAGTGCTTCAATTTCTCCTTCTTCTGCGATGAGATTGTTGTGAGGCGTTAAATTTGTTAACAAACCAAATGCACTAATCCGGCATACGTGTATTTTTTTACCCTCATTTTTTAACATTCTACCCCCATTTTTTATATAGAAAAGATATCCGTAAAGGAGGTGACCGACTGGAGGTCATGACCTATGAAAAAGACGCTATCTTTGATTATGATTGCACTAATGATTGCCAGCGTGATGCTTTACATCACGCCGGAAGAATTGAACGCCGATATAGCACAAGCCGATGCCGGACGTGCTGCAGGAGATGAGATTAAACTGCACGATGTAACTTCTCCAAGAGAGTCCTACACGGATGCTTTCTCTGGAGAAGTTAGGAACCAGATTGATGCTGGAACCGATGTGCCGTTTATTGTCGTCATTAAGAATGACGGCACAAACGACATCCTGAACTTGAATGTAAGAGTACAAGTTACAACAGGTACAGGGGCTGCACAGCAGACTATCTTAGATGTTAGCGATCAGGTGATTTGTCCTGCTATTGCTGGTTGTCCTTATGCTACTTTAGTCGCAGGGGATTACTTGGCAAACGGTGCATACACAGTTAAAGCGGCTAGTGGTGCTGACCTTATCTGGAATCCAAGCATTGCAGGTACATATCAAGTGAAGGTTTCCTTAGAAGGATTTGGAGACCAAGATACAGACCTTACGAACAACGAATTAACATACTCTGTTTCTGTTGTAGATTGGAATGATATTTCTGTAGAGATTTGTTGGGTAGATGGGGATGCTTGCTATGCTGATGATGCTGCTGCACGCAGTCAAGCTGTTGATGCAGGGTCTTCTTCTCAGTACAGGATCACCATGACTCCTGGCGGCAGTGTGTCCGATTGGGAAGCACGTTCTGTTTCTGTAACCGTTGGTTTTGACGGTGCTTATGATGATTCCATGTCTACTATCGATGATGGTACAGGAAACCAAGTAACAATCGCATCTCTCGCTGGCGCATCTAACACCTATGTAATGGGTGACACAGTAAACGATGTTGAAGTTTGGCGTAACGTTACAGATGTTGAACCGACATCAAACAATGGCGCATATCCAAATCCATGTGCAAATGAAGATAATCCCTGCTTCCAGTCACGCAGTATTTCTTCAAATGGTACATCATATGCTATTGATGGATACATGACTCCAGATACATCCTCAACTTCAGGTTTTGCTGCTTTCAGCGTTTCTGCGCAGTTTGATAGCCATGTTGTCTACATTGGTGAATCTCTCGATGAAGGTGGTGCTTCAGGAGGAAACGGTTCTAACCAAGGTGGAAATGAAGGTGGAGAAAGCACCATTAATTACGAGTCAACAATTGCAACCGATGCTCGTGCTGGAAACAATTTTGATTCGATTACAGGAACATTTGGTGTGTTCCACAATATTCGTATGGAATCCCTAACTATTGGCGAAGACGGTGTTTTCGGTGGAATAGTGAATGTAGGTACGCAATGGGTTAAGGCAACCGTCGTTCATGACGGAAGTGACCGAACAAATACCTATGATTGGAATATTTCTTTTGATGTAGAATCACCAGATGGTACAACTCAGGTATACGATGCAGATAGTTGCACAGAAATGCCAGGTCAAGATTCATACCCTCATAAGTTACTAGGTGAAGATGATACTGGTAACAACCTCGCTAATGTCGAAGGTGTTGCATGTGTTCAGGTATTGATTATGCCTGGAGATCAGTTAATCCGAGCTACTGCTAACTTCCTTGAGTCAGGTCTTTCTGAATTGACTGCAACTGACAATCTGAAGGCAACTCAGGTAGAAGGAATCAACGATATTCCTAATGTCGATATTCGAGTAGGTGACTTACTTAACGATCCTCCAGTTGTCGGCGATGCCCTATCATTTGAAGCACGTGCTTCTGATACTGAAACTCTCGATCCTGGTATGCTAATGTACAACTGGGAAATTAGTGGTGGTCTACGTTCTGCACCTGATGCAGATTCATGTCAGAGTGGTCCTGGAATGGGCATGTGCACACTCCCGTTCACTGACACTCTATGGCTAGGTACTAACACAGTAAAGGTCACAGTTTGTGATGAATTCAATGCTTGCGCAACAGACACTCAGATTATGATGATGTGGAATATGTTGATGGCAACTGGTGGAGATACCAATCCAGATTGGGCAGTAGATTACAGCCTAACTTTCAATGGAGGAATGGGTCACAATTTGACATTCGTTACAGGAACAGCAATTGAAGATGCTACTCTAGGTTCCTTGAGTGGCTTATATGATTCAGTTGTTGCTTTCGATATTTCTGAAGGAAATGGTCCCGATGGAAATGTTACACCTTATCTCGACTTTAGTCCAGCTGATGTTGCTGGTGAATCACTATCTGTAACCTTTGCTGGTGA
Source organism: Euryarchaeota archaeon UBA125 (assembly GCA_002502625.1). Lineage (GTDB taxonomy): Archaea > Thermoplasmatota > Poseidoniia > Poseidoniales > Thalassarchaeaceae > MGIIb-N2. The sequence continues at coordinate 23,157 of DAPV01000043.1, read as the reverse complement.
TGTTGCTAATGATTTCACACTCTGGGGCTATGGCTCTACTGGATGGTTTGAAATGACTACCACAAAGACTGCTGCAGAGGGCGGCGGTGTAACTCTAAGTTGGTCACAGCCTGGAGATATTGGAAACTTAAGAAAGACCAGTTACGGAGTATTCCAGGCATCTGCTGATAGCGGAACTCCTCCAGCAACTGGTGTACAATGTGATGGTGTCACTTTAGGTGCAGCAGGTCAAATGACCATCAAGTGGACATATGAGGACGAATCATTGCTTAATGAGGTAGAGGATCGACCTAAGGTGTATGTTAACGATGTCTATGACAAGACTATGCCTTCAGTATCTGATAAAGAGACAACCATTACCGGAACTCATGCAACTTCATACAAGGTAGAAGTCAAGTTAGAGAACGGTAACGGTGCAAACAGTGTATCGTGTACACACAACGCCATTGTTGCTGATGGAGCAGTAGATCCATCTCCTAGCGTTTCAGGGATGACCGCTACAGTTTCAGCATCGGACATCTCTCTGAACTGGGATGCAGCTGATACTGGTGATGTGGATCATTGGATGGTCTGTTGGTCTGTTGGTTATGACTTTGAAGCATCTGACTTTGATGGGTTAACCTGCCAAGAGATGACAGATTCGGCAACATCATTGACACTGTCGAAAGATATAGTCTGTTCAGGAACATGTGCCGGAGAGTATTTCTTTGCAGCAGCAGGTGTTGATGCAAATGGAAATGCTGACAGTGCTGCAGCACAAGCCAAGGTGGATCTTTCTGAGACAATAGTTGACCCAGGTGTAACTCCTGGAGTGGCAAATGAAGAAGTTGAAGGCGGAATTCCACAGGGTGCCATGATAGCAATTGTGGCAGTAGTTGTGATAGCAGTCGTCGCTGGAGCAGTCATCTTGACTCGAGGCGGCGGCGAAGGCGATGACGAGTTCGATTACTGATTGAACTCGGATTCGGATCAGCCGCACTCGGTGCGGCTGATCCACGCCGATGTTATTTTTTGACACTGCCTTTTTTTCTTGACTTCCAAGGAATTAGTATTGGATAATTAATATCTATTGACCAGTATTGCATTTATCGAGCTACAATTGATCTCTTCCGCGCCCTTTTTATTGGTTACAAATTCTGTGTACTATTTCAAAAATATAATTTTTTATTATCTCCATTTTTTGGTCTAAATGAGGGATTTTATCAGGTGTATCAAATTAATCGTACCCATATAGTTATAGGGAAAATAGAGCCTCATGTGTAGTGCATACAGTGGGGTATGTAAAATGATGACGAAGAAAAACATGACTGCAAGCATTGGATGGCTAGTACTAACGCTATTGATGCTAGGAATGAGTTGGAGCGCCGCAGTATCCCCAGCCACTGACGTGGTTGCGGATTCTGATGAGGTCGGAATTGTCGAAGAGACAATCGATCCATTGGCGTTACCTGAGAACGACGTGCCAGTTGGCCAGCAAGGGTGGGATCCCTCTGCTGAATTAATTGGTAGCCGGACCGAGTCGGCCAAGACCTATCTCGGCGAAGATGGTGAACGGGTGACGCTGCTAGCAGCTGGCCCTGTACATTATCTCGAAGATGGGTCATGGGAAGATATCGATCTGAATATGGTTTCCACCGCCGAAGGTTGGGAAGTGACTAAGAATACATTCGAGGCACAATTCTCCGACGATACTGGCGCTGGAATTTCAGTTCAGGTCCATCCGAATGTGGATCCTATCCGCTTCGGTGTCAACCCGATTCCGATGTTCTTTATGGGTGAGGATTTCAATCCAATGCCATATATGGACACACCTTCACAAGAGGGAATCGAGACTGGTGCGAATGTTATTCGATACCCTCTGACAGACAATGCAGAAGTCGATTATCAAGTTTCTCAGATTGGAGTCAAGCAGACTCTCAACCTTAGAGATATGCCAACTGTCCCTGATGGATTTGAAGGTCATTTCGGTCTTCAAGAGACAATGATTCTTCCTAGTGGATATGCTCTATTCATTGGAGATGCAATGGTTGAAGATGCAAAGTTGGTAACAACAAACGAATCTATCGACATTAGAAACATCGAGACTGGAGAGCGCATCGCTGTACTCGAACGCCCAATGATGTTTGATATGGCAACTGCAGATAGTGAGAATCCTGATGGACATCTTGGTCTTTATGTAATTCGTGCATTCGGAGAAGTAATTGAGATTGCAACAGTCGTAGATACAGAATGGCTTCTAGCTGACGAGCGTGTTTACCCTGTTCAATTAGATCCTTCCCTCAGTGTACGTGACCAGCGCACTGGATATGCTTACTACTACAGATACTCATCTTGGTGGGGCTCTACAACTTACGAGCGTGCTTACGGCACAAACTATTGGAACAGCATGGTTACTTGCCGAGGTCGTGCAAGTAGTCAGTCTTGTACTACCAGTAGTTCTTACAGCTGGTACTACAGATACACATGGTATCGTTTCGATATGGCCAATGCTCTACCAACTGGAGCAACAGTAACAGATGCTGATTTCGTCTCCCACGTAGGACGATATCGTTCTGGTTCTGCACGCTTCCAAGCTACTGTTGTGAAGTCTGGTACTAGCCAGGGTTCTAACATGATTGATGCAAATTCATATTTGTATAGTTCAGGACGTTACCTCGCTCAATATATCAGAAACAGCGCAGCATCAAGTTCAACAACCACTGTTAGTGATCCAGGTTACTATTGGTACGGAATGAACTCTCGAACTGTCAGTCTAAACACCAATGGTGTATCTGATGTTCAAGATGCTGTTGATGGGAACGGAGCAGGTACCTCTGGAAACATCATGACCCTAGCTCTGAGAAATACGCAGAATGAACCGTTCTGGTATTGGTGTGGTCATACCACATACTCTTACTGTAACTCTGCTAGTGAATTGCCTAAGATGGCAATCACTTACACCGGTGGTTCTGATTCTACTCCTCCAGTAGCAGACTTTGCTCCATATACTGGAATAACCAGTTACCGTGAAGATGCTAGAACATTCTACATCGGTCTAGTTGATGGTAGTGACATTGATACTACAAGCAGCCAAGGCCCCCGATTGTACTACAGCGTGAACAATGGTTCTTACAGTCAAGTTGCAGCTACTGGAATTGGAACTTGTGTTGCAGGTGCTACCTGTAACTTCAAGGCACAAATCCCAGCAGTCACTCTTGGAGACTATGTTCAGTATTTCTGGGCATACCGTGATTTATCTACAACAGGTGCAACTGGTGGAAACACTGGAACCACTCCAGCAGGTGGAACAGGTACTCCAGCATCGATTAACTCTGGTGCAATTACTCCTTACAATTACTTCGTACAAGATGTCGAAGATGCAACTGCAGGTGTGAAGAAGTCTCAGATTAAGGTAGATGGTCAAAGTAACTATTTCTATTACCAGGCAAGACAGTTCTATTCCTACCAAGTTACAATGTGGGAGAACAATCTCGAATACATGATTGAACTCGACACAAGTACTTGTGGGACCGGAAGTAATTCTTGTTTCAAGACATCTGGTTTAACCTGGAACGGCAAGTACATCGGTACTGCAGCAAATACCTACACTACTTCTGGTAACGTAAATGCGAAGGTTGCTAGTGTCCCTGGAATGACTTTCGCTGCTGATGATGGACCTGGAATGAACCTCATGTACTATTGGGATTCTACCACAGCTTCGATGGGAGTTTTGGGATTAGGAACAGCAACTGACATCGAGGATCCAGTCAGTGGAGGGATATCATACACCGGACTATCTTCAGGTAACACTGACGATGGATATGTACGTGTACCAATCCCTGCTGATTACACTGGAACTTTTGGAGCAATCCCACTGAATGGTACCACTAGCCCTTACTACTCTAGTTCTGCTAGAAATGCGGCTTGCGTAGGTTCGAACGGTTACTTCTATTTCGTACGTGGTAGCCCTGCTTACTGTACTACATGGTACTCAACCAGTTACAAGTTCAATGGATTCAATGTAGGAGCTACTGATACTCGTTTCAACAGTGCTGGATTCACCATTACTGCAAAGGCTAGTAACATCCGTCCAACACCTGATATTTGGGCACCAGTTCCAGTACATTCTGGATTAATGGACTCATACACAGATGATGATCGAACTGTCAAGTTTGAGATGACCGATGCTGGTGATCCACCTTCGGGTATCAATGTCACATCTGGAACAGATGCGAATGGCGACCTATATCGTCCATTCCTAAAGTATCGTGTAAATGATGCTGTCAATGGAACTGGATGGTCTTCATGGTCTGTTCGTGCATTGACTCCTGATGGCGGTTTCTCTTCTTGTGAGCTATCATCTTGTGATTGGTCCGCAACAATTCCAGGCACTGAGCGTGGAAACAATGTGGAATACACTATTCACGCACGTGACAATGAAGGAAACATGGTGAACAGTAGTGCTTACTCCTATGCTTTGGTCACTCCGACTAAGGTTATGACAATCGAGTGGCATGACCAGAATTGTGGTTTTGGACAACAGTACGCATGTAGCTGGCAAGTCAAGTTATACGACGTATCTAACGAGATTGAGTTCCATTATGATACTGGAAGTAACATGTACTACGATTATGAGACAGTTGGATACCAAGCTCCTAACGGTGCAGATGGTGAAACTATCTTAACTCGTGGAAATGGATATCAGAGTGGATATACTCCATCTCGATGGACAAACAACTACCGTATCGCTACTGATGGTGGTTCCCATGCATACGAATCGTTTACTGCTGGAATGACTGAACTCTTCAACTATGACGAAGAGTTCACTGGAACATCTAATGGTCGACCATACACTTACTACTGTACTCGCTACTGGAGCAGTTACAGAAATCAGTGTAGCACAACAATCGACTTACCGGCTGGCTTCGATTTCGAATACTTCGGAAACTCATACAGTGGAAACAACAGCGATAAGATCCATGCAATTAGGCACGGAGCTATGCAGTTCTCTACAAGTTCTTCCACCAATTCAGCACAGATGATGTACTATGGCTGGGGCAGTACCATGCCTGGTCTCCCATCTACTAGTTCTTACGTGAACAATGTAGATTTGGCACCATGGTGGGGATACTACGCATCGTACTATTGTTACTACAACAATAACAACGAGTGTTCTATCAGAACGAAGACCATTCCATTCAATGGTGCAGGTACTGACGTCTCAGCAGACATCAATACTCCAACCATTTGGGATCTTGAGATGAGCCCGATTCGAGTTACTCCGTCAAGCGGTGATTACATCACAGTAAATGCGGACCTAACGATTGAGTCAGGTGTTACTGTTGAGATCGCTGAAGGCAAAGGAATTCTGTTCAATGGAGCTTGTAACAAACTCATCGTGAATGGTACTGAAGACCTTCCTGTGAATATCACTGATATGAACAAGAATGACAATGGTGCAAAGGCTCTTGGCATGGCATTCACCAACGGATGTACAACATCCGGTGGAACTGATGATCGTCACGAGTTCTATCATACGAACTTCGAGAACATGTCTATTGCAATTAGTGCAGGTAGTGCATGGGGCTCTACTCCTCGTCACAACGGTAACGTGGGCGATTTCGTAATGGAAGATATGACCTTCACTAATGTCGACAAGGCGATCAGCCACGGCAGCGGTCAAGGTACAAGTTTCAACATGGAGAACTTCGCTATCACTAATGCAGCAGATGCTTGTATGGACTTCCCAGAGGATGCAATTGTCGAACTCCGTTTCGGAACAATGGACGAATGTAACACCAACTGGAATGATTGGGGCGGCGCTGTCGTCAATTATCCTGGTTCAAACGGTGGTTCACTGATTATGGAGAATGTTACAATCACTGATTCACGTTCTAACGGAATTAGTGTCGATTACGATGAAGTTTGGCTCAGTAACGTATCTTTGACAATCCCTGATCTAACAGGAGATGCTGGACGTCCGACTTCAAGTTGGAGTCCAGATGGTGGTATCTATCATGACGCAGATTCAACATCTGGATCTACGTTCTATGGATACGGCTTAACTGTTGAAGGATACTACAGAGGTGTGTATACTCAGGCAACTGATTCTGTCCATATGGAAGAGATTTCTGGAACTGGAATGGAAGGATTCATTTCTGTAATTCCTGCAGGTCCTTCCGCATCAGTAACTGGTGCAACTGGTGAAGATGCAGTCTTTGAAAGCATCAGCATGAGTGGTTCTAGTTCTTCTGACAGCCAGCTATACTTGGAAAGGACTCGTCCGGATTCTATTAATGACGTATCTTTCACAACAACAGGCAGTGGTCCAGGATTGTACCTAGCGGGCAATTCACCGGATTCTGGTACTGTTTCCGTGACTGATTTCGAAGGCGCTCACATGCGTGTTGTAGGATGTGGATGGGATGTTGTTGCATCTGATGTTTCTATTGACACAGATAACACTGCTATTATCTCGAATTGTGCATCTTCGTCTTCTTCGAACACTGTAACTGTTAGTTCATTCGATATGGATTACACAGGAAGCAGTTCGACGATAGGCGCATCATATGCTCAAAACTCAAGACTAACATTAGCAGATGGTACTATTGATTCTGACTTCGCTAACATTGGTTCTGCTGGTCTAGACGGTTCTGCACGAATGATTGGTATCACATACGGTACCACAGAGTGCGTAACCTCGTCTTCAGCATACTCATTGACAACCTGTCCTGTGGATGTTCTCCATCCAAACGGAGAAGCATTTGTTGGAGGTATGGCAACAGTTGGAGTATACCGTATAATCAATCAGGTCCCAACATATGTTGCAGATCACAGAGTAACCACGACAACTGTTGAAACAAGTGGTACATGTCCTGATGCAACAAATTCAGGTTCCTGTACTGTTACTGATGTTGCAGTTGTTGGAAGTGCATCTACCAATGGTAGTGGTCTAACAGAAGCTTGGCTCATCACAACTCGATTGGGATACTCCACATCGGGTACAGTAGAGACAAACACCTACACAGATCACTCTTTCAATATTGGTGGTGGAGCAGGACAGAACTCAACATCTCCGTCCGATATCTGGTACACAAGCAATTACAACACTGCAGGTCATGACCTGCCGTTGACTATTGGTGATCGTGCAGACTTCCAGTTGGAAGCATATCCTATGGATTGGAATGGTGCCGCAAAGGATTGTTCATGGTTATCTACCAACGATTCAGCATCAATGACTAATGGGTTCTACACATACACATTACAGATCATCACATTGTCTACTGACTTAGTCTTGGATGGTTGCGATTTACATCTTAATGGTACCAAGTTCAGCGTGAACTCATCGGCTACTAACAGCCCAACTATCACTCTGAGAAATGGTGCGAATATTCACCTAACTGGTGGTGTCGCATCTGGAGGTGTAGACGGATACATCAAGAGTGTAACTAGTTTGTATGGATGGCGCATGAACATTGAGGGTGGCGAACTTTCTATGGACCATTCTTACATCCGAGACATGCATCAAGACACTACTTCTAACAGTGGTCTTTTACTTGGTTCCGGTGCTACATTAACGATGTTAAATGGTTCTTACGCTGTTGGTTCCTATGCTACAAGTCCTTCCATGGCCACAATCAAGGTCAATGGTGGTAAGTTGGTTATGGATGACTCCAAGGTCAGCAATAATCAACAAACTGGTGTAGGTGTTCACCTAGAGCAGACTTCTGCGTCTACTCTTGATGACATTACAATCGAGAATGCAGCTACTGGTATGGTAATCAGAAATGGTGCTCCAACTGTGAATGACTTTACTTTGTCAAACAATGATGTTGGTGTAGAGAACTATGGTGGTATGGCATTGCCAACCATCTACAGATCTCCTCTTCTACAGGGTCAATCTGGATGGCAGACTCATGAAATCGACATCACAAACTTCGCTAAGGAAGATAGTGTTGTTCAGATGGCATTCAATTCAGTATATGCTGGTGGAAATGCTCACCCGTACAATTACTACTCGTCCCATTATTACATGATTTACGATAGAATGAGAATTTATGCAGATACTGGCGATGGCAACGGTCTACAGTTAATCGATTATGGGCATAGCATGGCTATGAACACCGATTCAGACACAAGTCTTCCAGAGCCTCCTGTATGGGACTGTAACGCATATGGTTACCAGTACAATCCAGGTGGTTCGTATCAATACGCATACTATGGATACATGTTGAGCCAAGGTCCAAGCCAGTTGGCTTCCAATGGAACAGGTCCTCCTCTGAACTTTGGTTTCAGGATGACTGAGACTCCTGGTCTGACTACGAACACGAATTACTACCCTTACCACTTCTGGGCAGGGTACTGGCCGAGTATCTATCAGTCAGCATATCCTCGATCTCCTGAGCAACTAGCTGGTGGTTCTGGTGGAATGTGGGGATACTACGGTGTCTGTATGGATTACGCGTACCGCTTCGGTACCCCTAACCCATCTGGATGGAAGATTGAATTCCCTCCAATCAGCACACCTGGTGATGCATACACTGAAGTTGTTCTGAAGATGGATGTTTACCATAACAGAAACAACTACTTCCAAGACAGAATAGATTTCGTAACTCGAGGCGGTTCTACAGTTACCTCAATGGGCGACTGGCAACGTGAATTCGGTGTAGCAAGTCTAACCAATGGTCAGATTACTGGTAGTGATACTGGTGTAAAGATTAGTGGTGCAAATGCTGCAGGTTCATATGATGCATTAACAATAGTGGATCCTTCTAATGAAGGTATATTGGTAGATGGATCTAGTAATATCGTATTCGATGACATTAGTGTCACAGATGGACGCTATGGTGCTAGAATGACTTCCTCTGCTTCTGGAAAGATGTCTCTAACAAACGCTGACTTTAGCAATCAGAGTCAGAGTGCTCTTGTTCTAACTGGTGACCTAGGTCTCTCTTTCTCTGGTGAAATCAATGCATCAGGTTCTTCTGGAATCCATGTGACTTCCACATCTAATACAGATTGGACATTCAATGGATTAACAATCAAGAATTCAGCAACAGGGTTGGAGCACGATGGTGGTGGAAACGTTAGAATGGTTGATACTACCCTTGAGACAAATACCAATGATATGACTATTGACGATGGTTCAGTGACCTTTGTCGAAGGAGATATTGGAACAGGTTCGGGAGTATTGGTCAATGGAGGCGGTGTGTTTACTCGTGCTCGTTTCTATGACGTGACTCTAGAGGCTGATTCTTCAGCAGTATCGAGTGCTAGAATGAAGTTGATAGATGCTGATGGTCGAGCTGTTGATGAAGGTAAATCTGATGGATCTGGTCTAGTGGATAACCTTGAGTTTAACACATACACCATTGATGCAAGTGGGACGAATAACTTCAACCTTGCTGGAATGAGAGTAGCATCTGTATATCGACATGCGACTGGAGCCAATACTGAGTTCCGTTATGCTCTTGAGAGTGTTACTCTAACAGATTCTCCAGGAAACTCTGATACCGTTGACATGGCTGATTCAATTGATGCCCATGTTTGTTATCGATACAATGGAAATTATGGTTTAGCCCAGTGTAGCAGCGGTGTAGGATATAGTGGAACATCTACTTTGTCCAGCGGTCTTGTACAATACGACGCTTACTATGCAATGAGTGGCGAGCATAACAACAAGGCAATCTTGATGGATAACTCGTTCAACTACATGGCTGCAGGGTCACAGACGTACTTCAACAACTCAATTATCTTCACAACAGGTTACAATACTGATAACCTTGCGTCGATACGAGTTCAGTATCCTTACACCCAACAGATCAACATGGATAATACCGTTGTGGTTGGAATAGGTGCAGTAGGAAATGATAACCCTGGTGGATTCTATCTTGGATATTCTGGGACATCTAACTATGGTGCTTGGAATGTTAACAACTCAGAACTTGTGGGTATTGCATCCATGGGTTCAGGACGTGGTTACTACGGTGCTCCAGCAGAGTTTACTCTGACGAACAGTACTGCAGCTCATTACACACCTCCTGAGAAGACCAGTAGTTTCTACTACCGTCAGATTTGTATTGTAACAGCAGGTATTTCAAACGCATTAATTGAGAACAACAAGTTCTTCGATTGCGATGCAGGTGTAATGGTTCCTTACAACTACTATGCGTTCAGTACGTACTACAGTGGTCAGGGAACTGACGATCTAGTTGTTCGAGATAACGTCTTTACTGATACCGGTTCAATGGGATTATGGATGTACTTGAACACTAAGTCGGATGATATTATCTTCGAAGGTAACACTTTGACAGGTAGTACTAATCCTTCATACGGTGTGTATATTCAGGACCAAACCACGAACTCTATCGACGTGATAGATAACGATATCAAGGCTGATATTGGATTCTACTCTCGAAACGGTATTCAGTGGGATGTTACAGGAAACACCTTCCGCGGTATTGGAGATGCATCTTACCCAGGTGTATACACACAATCAGGTTGGGGAACCATTTCTGGTAACACACTAATCGATGCAGATGGTGGAATTTCAGTCTACAATGTATTGGGAGCAAATGACGTGGAAATTGATGACAACACTGTCGAATTCACATCTGGTCGTGTACCAACTAGTGCAATGGGTATCCAATTGTCAAACTGTGGTACTCAATCTGAAATTACAATGAGTGGTAATGATATCGAGGTAATCTCGAACGGTCTCGTAGTAGACGGATGTACTGTCATTGATGATGGAAGTTCATTCACCAGTCTTGGTGGAGCTGCACCTCGCGTACATGGAGTAGATATCAGAGCATCTGTTTTCACTCCTCAGAACATTAGCATCAATCTAGGTGACACTGTTCGATGGCACGCGGTTGAGTACAATTCTGATCCTACATTCTATCAGCATTCTACAACAGAGAACACCACTGGAACACCTTTGTGGGATAGTGGTTTGATGAATAACGGAACGTACTTCGCTTATACATTCACTCAGGCTGGAACTTACAACTATCATTGTAGCAACCATCCTAACATGTATGGAACAGTAGTGGTTTCGTCTTCCACTGGACCTTCACTTGCATCTGTTGGAATTAACGTTGCAGGTACCGGTGATGATGTTTCATTGTCAAACACCTCCGTTAGTGGATTCGGAATTGGAATAGATATGAGCGGCGGAGAGTTGTACCTCGGTGGAACTCCTCAAGCTCGTTCAGGTTCCGGTGCTCTAATCGTGGCTGACAGTAAAGGTATCCAAGCAGAAGATGTGGACGTTACCATCAATGGTGCTTCTATAGAAGTTGACGACACTACTGGTGTCGCAGTTGATGCAGTTAGCACTGGTGGAACCACTGTCCTTGACATCACTGATTTGTCAACTGATGGTGGAACTGGTGTTCTAGCAGATGGACACAAGTTATTCCGCTGGAATGGTGGTACAAGTGCTTCAGACACAACTCTGAAGACACTCAATGCTGCAACTGGTTCTATCGAGAATATGACGTGGCCTAACACTGGTACTCAGATTAATGCAGGTCCATTCAGTACAATCACTAGCGTTGGAAATGGAGTTCTAGATTCAAGTAAATTGACTCTAACAACTTCCTCAATTATCCACGAAGGTAACCTGTTGGATCTTGACGTAACTCATATGGGTTCAGCTGCGACTGATGTTGGTCTAGTGATTCGTTCTACTGAGGATTATACCTCTTTGGGATTACCACTGATTGCTCATTCAAGAGCTGAGTACGTGAGCCCTTCATGGCGCACTCGTGCTGGTGCTACCATCGTAACAGATGGTGACTTGACAGATTGGGTTGGAGAGTATACTGCTGAAACTAACATTGCAGACGATATGATGCCAGGTGTGGTCGCTGAGAACACATCTAGCGGTGGTGGAATGAGAGTAACATGGGATTCATCCAATGTATACATCGGACTAACTGGAGTATCATTCACTGTATCTGATGGTATGGTTTACCTTGATACTGTAGCTGGTGGAAGTAGCGTTGGAGACAACTGGTACGTCAGTCACAACCTGCCTTTCCAGGCTGACTTCATGCTATATGCTGAAGACGCAACAAGTTGGGGCTTGAAGCGTGTTACGCCAACTGGAAACTGGGTTGATGTTACTGCGGCATGTACTGGAATTACATCTCATGTTGGATTCGGATACCCTGGAGTAACATCCACATGGAGTTTGAATTCTGAGTTCGCTATTCCATGGTCATGTATTGGTTCACCAACTGAGGATGTTCGATGGTTAGCAATGGTACAGGATGAAAATTCTGGATCTGTGCTTGCTGTATTCCCTCCACAGACCGGTGTAACTGGCCTAACAACAGCAGCGTCATTCTACGATTTCGGTAACTTCGATCTCGGTGGTGTTGACCTACCTGATGGAGCATTAGATGACTTCTTGCTTATCTACAGAACATACGCAGGTACAACAACTCCAACACCTGCTCGTCCTTACGATATCATCGTAAAGGTTCGAGATGCTGACAATGACTACTGGGATTGGGGAACTGAGACCAATGTTATGATGAGCACAAACCAGGAAGTTGAGATTGATATCCTACGTGCTAAGCCTGTGATTCAGAACCTCGTTGACGTCACTGTTGACGAAGATACTGGGCTAACAACGATTAGTATGACTGATTTGGCTGCAGACTATCAGGATCAAGCATCTACCCTAACATGGGAAGTTGTTGATTCTGCTGCTAACACGCATACGTACATTACACCGTACTCATATGCACTGAATGGCCACAGTCTAGATGTCACAACTCTACAGGACCAGTTCGGCGGTCATCGCTTGAAGGCCACAGTAACTGACAGCGACGGTCTGAATTCTACTCAGACCTTCCATTGGAACGTTACCAACGTGAACGACAAGCCAGTGATGTGTAATTCTGCACGTACTGACTGTGTTCTGATGGTTTACGATGGAGGATCTGCAGAGAGTTTCAACATCCGAGATGAGCAAGCGGTAGATGGAGCCACAGGTTTCACAATCCCTCGTTCTCTAGGTAGCGTGTACAACGTCTCTGGTAGTTACATCCTTGATATGGCTAACGAGAATGAGCAGACGGATAACAACCCATATCCTGTTCCTCAGACATATGTCTGGAGTGCTAATGAGGGTGAATGTATTCCGTTTACTGTTGAGATGGCTAGTACCACTGACTTACTATTGACAGAGAATGCAACGAACGAGAACGGTGGTTCTTGTACGATTGTCTTCGGTCTAAGTGATGGAGTGGACAGTGCTGACAACGAGTCAATCACGTTCATTGTTAACCCGATTAACGATGCTCCAGTAATCCCGAACTTCGATGCCTCAGCTGGCGCCGTAATCGAGGTTGCTAACGGAGATATTCTGTATCAGGGTGATGAGAATGATTGGTACTTCGAACTAACTGAGGATGACACTGATGTCGATAACCTCACGTTCAATCTGGCTAACATGATGTCCGATATTGACCATCAACAGTCTGATTACCAGTGGGAAGTAGCTAAGACTTCAATGTGTGACTATGATCATTACTTCACTATCGCTTTCGACCAGGATACTGAGGATATGTCAATTACACTGATTCCGGATGCTACCACAACAGCACCAACCAGTGAGATTGACTTCCTACAGGATGCTGACGGAGATGGAGTTCGTGATGGAGGAATTCACCAGATGGTTCCAGCAAGCGGTTACTACTGCACTGTTTCCCTTTGGTTGAATGACACTGCAGAAGCACCTAGTTACATCAACTATAGTCAGGCCGGTTACGATACTTACGATCAGAGGTCAGACCGAGTGACCCTCAACATACGTGTAAACAACGTAGAAGAGGCTCGTCCGGATTACCACTTCGAACCTGTTGAAGGACAGACTTACTTCGACTTCGTGAATGTCGATGCTGTTCTACCTGGTACTCGTGTGCCATACAAGGTAATGGTGACCAATGATGGAGATGATCCGACACTGTACAATTATGGCCACGATCTTCAGATTCGTTTCACTGCAAACGATAACCCGGGTATCCAACATCAGGTAACACTGGAGTGGGAGAAGGGAGAAGTTCCAGGTGTTGGCGAGAGCGTTCTTGTTCAGGGTTACATCACAATGAATACAGCAACTGATGAGGTTGCAGCATTCGCAGAAGTGAGGACAATCGATCCATTCACTGACGCATACGTGACTGATAACTTCCGTCGACCAGCTCTAGAAGAGTTGAACTGGGCCAATAACAACGTGACCACAACTGATTCGGGCGATGCACTACCTAAGATGGTAGGTCTACGTCCAGCAGCATCAGTTGCATCGTTCGTACCTGGACTCATGGCTGTATCACTAGTTGGTCTATTCCTAGGATTCACACTATTCTCGGCTCGCCGAGAAGAAGAGGAGATTGTAGAGGAGATGTCCATGGATGAAGAGGCTGTTAGCCCAGTAATTGCAACAATTCTGCTAGTAGCTATCACTGTCGTACTATCCGGTACGCTCTATGTGTGGTCTTCATCTTTGGCGGACACTTCTGGTAAGGCTGCTCCAAGAGTAACAGCACTGACTGACACCTTCGTAACTTCCGATGACCCTAATGATTGGTCATGGAAGATTACTGTAAACGGTGCACAGAATGAACTTGCTACTCAAGCAGTACGTGTACAATTGGAATGGACAGACTCGCTCGGAGAACAACAATTCCGTGATTACAATATGACTGACAAATATGTTGGTGCCGAATCTTGTGCAAGTTACGAATCAGGTGATGCTACTGGTGATTGTGGTCTTTACGGCCGTATTCCTACCAACAGTGATGCTATGGTGACCTTCAAGGACGACATTGATTGTTCTGCTTCAGGTGATTGTACTACTGGTTTTGGTGCTGGAGATATCATCTATGTATTGATGACTGACCCAGGTACTGGTGAATTGATTGACAGCATGGGTATCACGGTGATTTATTCACCTGGTTCCCAAGCTGCCACTCCGTTGTTGTCCTTTACTGGACAGACCAACCCACCAAGGCTCGCTTGAGAAGATCGTTCGAAGAAACGGATTGGAGGCCTTAGGGTCTCCAGTCCACTTCGGTCGATTAGACTAAGGAGACGTTAGTCTACGGTGAGTTGTATGGGGTCTGTTAAGGCAGTTGCGTTTGATTGTGACGGCGTCCTTGCTGACGCTGGGTCCTCATGGGCAGTTATCCATTCTCATTTTGGAACTGGAGACGCGACTTTGTTATCTGCTTTTTTGAATAAAGAAATTACAGATGAGGAATTCATGCGTGATGATATTCGTCAGTGGAAAGAGGTTCAGCCTAAGATTCATCGTGATGAATTATTCAGATGCTATTCTGGTGTCCAGTTAATGGAAGGAGCTCGAGATGTCGTTTCGGCTTTACAAGCACGAGGAGTTCATGTTGTCATCATTTCTGCAGGCGTTGATTTGTTTGTCTCTTCAATAGCTTCGATGCTTAATGTGGATGACTGGGCTGCTAATGGTTTTTCATATGACGATGAAGGATTCTTGATGGATGATGGCGTTTGTCGAGTGCCTGCATGGAACAAAGGTGAGATGGTTCAGAAGTTAATTCGAATCAATGGATTTGATCCATATGAGGTGGTTAGCGTAGGAGATAGTAGCATGGATTTATCGATGTATGTTCCCGGAAGTCGATTTATTGGTTTTAATCCTACAAGAGAAGAAGCACATTCTGCATTTAATTCAGCAGAAGTTCCCGTGGTTCCTGGTCCGAATCTACGAGACATTTGGCCTACACTCTTCAATGGGGAGGCATTCCCAGAGGAGTCGTGAAAGAATGGATGGACGAATCATAAGTTCCCTCATTGTAGTACTTATTTTGTTCTCCCCGGGCTGTCTATCTACTGATGAATCCTCTGAATTAGATTCAACAGATTCTAACATTGAACTGACAGTTTGGCATTCATTTGCTGCTGAAAGTAAAGAGCAAGCAACTTTTGAGTCAAGAATTGAAGCATTTATGTCCTCTAACCCTGGTGTGGAGGTAAAGATATCAGCAATTCCATACCCTGAGGCAGACCAACAATTCATGATAGCCGCACAGGGAGGAGAAGCTCCAGATATAGTTCGTCTTTCTTCTGATCAATTGGGTAAGATTGGAGATATTCGAGTAGGTGGCCAACCATTACTCGAAGATCTCCGTTTACATTTGACTCCAATTGAACGTTCAAAATTCGATCCTCGAGCCCTCAATGCAATGAAATACGAAGGAGACTTACTGGGGATTCCAGCCAGTCAAGATTGTCTTAGTTTACTGTTCAATCCTATTTTATTTGATGCAGCAGGCGTCGATTATCCAAATGAAAATTGGACATTAAATGATATGTTGTTGGCTGCCTCAACATTAACTTCAGGCGATGTAAATGGGTTGGCATTACCAGTAAAAGACGCATATTGGTGGTTTGGGTTCCAAGCCGGATTTGGAGGTTCCCTCTTTGATGAGAATGGTACCCCTACATTGAATTCAAACGGTTCTTCTGATTCAATGGATTGGATGTTAGATTTGGAATTAGAACATGGAGTAGTTCAGACTGGAACAAATATTGAGTCCATGAAAACTCAATTTTTGAGTTCCAAAACTGCAATGATCATCGATGGACCTTGGAATTGGGTGACATATGAAGCTGGAAGAATACCTCTTCAGCAAACACTTTTACCCATTGTTTCAGATACTGGTGAGAGAATTGCCCCTTTAGTCACCTACAAAGGATGGTCAGTAAGTAAGCAATCATTGAACAAGGAATGGTCAACTAAGTTAGCACTTTTCTTATCTTCTTCTGAGGTTCAAAAAGAATTTGCAATTGAAACCTATACAATGCCAACTCATATCGATCTTTACGATGATTCAGATATTTCTGATAATATTGTAATTTCTGGTTTTCTAGAACAGTTAATGCAAGGAACTCCAGCACCCACTACTAGGGCTATGGCCTTGGTCTATGACCCATTAGGAACGGCTTTTGAGAATGTGTATACCGGTGAGATGACCTCTTCCGAGGCTTTATTCCTTGCGAATCAAGCACTTGAGTCTGATTTGGAGAGAATTTAGATGAAGAGAGGATTAATTGTAATTCTATCATTCATACTATTGCTTCCAATATATCATGCCTCTGAGATTAGTACTTTAGAAGCAGATGGTGATATTGGATATAGACAAGTTGGTCTTATTTGGTCAACTGATTCACCAACTGAAGAAGGGACTATTTTCGAGATTTGGATAAGTAATGAAACAATAATTGAGACTGCTAATGCCACTAAACATTCTCAAGTGATGGTGGGCAATGTATCTGGAATTTCTCAGCCTGTAATGGGAGAATGGTATGACGATTGCCAGTATAATTTTGGAGATACGGAATGGATTCCAGTTCATCGAGATTTAGATGGAACTGCAGTAGTTCCTCCAGGAACAATTGGAGTTAATTGTACTCTAACTGGAATTCCTTCAGGTACAGAAATTCATCTTGCAGTTTTGCTGGTCAATCCAAGTAATGAATCAATACTTTCTCCTTCAATATCTAGTTCTTCTACTTCTTCTGATGAAGAAATCATAGTTATTGAGACTTCTCCGTATATTTTCGCCATTGGTTCTATTGCGTTGAGTATTATGATTCTACTTTTCATGCTTAGATGGATGGATTATCGAGAAGGAAGAACGACTTCACGTTTTGCCCATATCTACATCGCTCCTGCGATTCTTGCTCTTTCTGTCCTAACTTTCTATCCGGTTTTATACGGTATTTGGTTGTCATTTACTAATGCTGACCAATCACATCTTGGGGATCAATCGTTTATTGGAATTGAAAATTTCATCACTGTAATATCTACTTCTGGATTCTTTAGAGTAACTGGTTTTACATTACTGTGGTCAGTTGTCAACGTAGCAGCACATATTGGATTTGGCTTACTTCTTGCTATGGCGTTAAATTCAGATGATTTGAGGGGAAGAAGTGCATATCGTACGGCACTTCTCTTACCTTGGGCGATTCCTTCTTACATCTCAGTATTAGTATGGAGGGGGTTGTATGAGCCAGCAGGTGCTCTGAATGACTTTCTGGGAACCGACCTCAATCTCTTAGCTGACCCTAATGGAGCAAGAATAGTTGTAATTCTAGTCAACATTTGGCTAGGAATTCCATTTATGATGATGTCTATTTCAGGTGCCCTTCAAGCATTACCTAAGGATATGTATGAAGCTGCAGAAGTTGATGGAATTAACAAATTTTCTAGATTCTTTTATCTTACACTACCCAATCTAAAAAGTGCCTTAGTACCGCTTTCTCTGCTAGGATTTATTTGGACATTTAACATGTTCAATGTCATTTATTTAATGACTGATGGGGGTCCAAACCTGGATTTTGATGGTCCAGGATCGACAGATATTCTGATTACATATGTTTACGATGTTGCCTTTAGAGATGGATCATACGGAGTCGCTGCAGCTTGGTCAGTAGTGATATTCTTGATGTTGGTTGTATTTTCTTGGACCTACATGAAGAAGACAAATGCAACGGAGGCAGTAACATGATTAGTTCAAAGAAATCATTTTCATCAGTGCTTCATGATGATCTAGCCAGTAGATGGTATATTCCTGCTGAAGTAGAATCCTTACGGAGTCTATATCCAATAGTTGTGATAATTAATTTCGTATCTTTAGTAATTTTTATTCTTAGAGATGATCCTGATTTGATATTCTCTTCAACAATGCAAATCGTTGTTTCTTTAGTAATCGTCCTATTATTGTCTAAATTAAATCAAGGTCAACGATTTATTCGAGACGGTGTGATTGCAATTTCTGGACTTTCTTTACTTTTATCTGTTCTTCAATTCTTATCTGGTCCTCAGATAATAATCGACTATTGGATCATGGGATGGTCTTCTATTCCAGCCTTGTTTGTCATATACTCTGTCTCAAAACCGATTGTAACTTTGTGGGCCTCCGGAAATCAAACGACACGATCCGCGGAATTGGGGCTTTATAGAAATCGAAGCGTCACTCGATTTCATGGTAAAATTTTCCGCCACATAGCTTTGTTACATGCTGTAGCGTTTGTTATCCTTCCAATTCTATGGATTCTTGATGTGGCACTTTCGCCTGGAAATTCATTAGGCGGTGGATTTTTCGATAGTGTAACTATGGAGCATTTCAACCAAATTTTATCTTCTGAATCATTTTGGATTTGGACTCGTAATTCTGTTATCGTTTCTATTGGTACAACGATATTAGGACTTGCATTAGCAATACCTGCAGGATATGCATTTAGCAGATTCAAATTTCGTGGAAGAGATTATGCCATGTTCTCTTTCCTTCTAGTTCAGATGTTTCCAGGAGTAATTATCCTTGTACCCTATTTCTTGGTAATGAAGGCCTTAGGTTTATTGAACACTTCAGTTGGACTTATTTTAGCATATTCTGTTACAGCTTTACCATTATGTGTTTGGATGTTGAAAGGATTTTTCGATACAGTCCCAAAGGAATTAGAAGAAGCAGCATTAGTAGACGGGTGCAACCAAAATCAAGTCTTTTGGAGAATCATTTTACCCTTATCTCTCCCGGCGGTTGCAGTAACAGCGTTATTTTCTTTCCTTGCTGCTTGGAATGAATTTTTGTTGGCATTGACCTTCAATACAAGTGAGGAGATGTACACCTTACCTGTTGGATTAGCATCTTTAATTTCATCAACAGGTCAAGCATGGGGTGACTTTGCAGCAGCATCTTTGTTGGTAAGTCTCCCTGTGGTAGTTCTGTTCGTAATCTTCCAACGATTCTTAATCGAGGGATTAAGTGCAGGCGGGGTAAAGGGGTGATCTCATGGTTAATGTAAGTTTTAGAAAGGTAACAAAACAATATGAAAATGGATTCACAGCAGTGAATGAATTGAATCTCGAAATAAAGGATGGTGAATTCCTTGTCCTCTTAGGTCCTTCAGGATGTGGAAAATCAACAACTTTGAGAATGCTAGCAGGTCTAGAAGATATATCTGAGGGAGAAATTAGTATTGGAGGTGCCAAGGTAAACGATTTACCTCCTGGTGCTAGAGGAATAGGGATGGTATTCCAATCCTATGCATTATATCCTCATATGTCAGTAGAAGACAATCTTTCTTTTGGATTGAAGATGATGAAAGGAGAAGAAAGAAAATCAGATGACGAGGTTTCAAAATTGATATCTGAAACTGCTACTATGTTGGGATTAAGTGAAGAATTACAGAAGAAACCTAAGCAGTTATCAGGAGGGCAAAGGCAACGAGTTGCACTAGGCAGAGCACTAATCAAGAGGCCAAGGGTCTTACTAATGGATGAGCCGTTATCGAATTTAGACGCAGAATTACGTCAACAAATGAGGGTTGAAATACGTAGATTACACGATGAGTTAGGGATGACAACAGTTTATGTTACTCACGATCAAATAGAAGCGATGACTCTTGCAGATAGAATTGCAGTATTAAATGAAGGAGAACTTCAACAACATGGTCCTCCCATGGAAGTTTACCGAAATCCTACAAATCAGTTTATCGAAGGATTTCTATGTGCTCATCTTAACGAAATCGTTGATACAGCTAATGCATTGTTCGGAGGCGAAGAAGAATGAACTTTAGAATAGGATTGTTCCCAGTCTTATTTTTCCTTCTTGTTTCTACAATGTCTCCTCTTTTTGTTTCGGCAGATTCTGATTCTCAGTCTATTGTTCGTCAGCGTGCATCTTCTCATGCGTTTTTTTGGGATGGATCCGCTACCACTGTAGAAGTAATGGGTGAATGGGATGGATGGACTAATGGTACTCCTATGGTTGAATTTTCAACTAATCAATGGTCTACAAATATTGAAATCGATCCTGGAATGTATTGCTACAAATTCGTTATTGATGGGAATTGGATAATTGATTCATCGAACCCCTACAGGGGATATTGTGGGAATTTTGAGAATAGTATAGCAAGGGTAGCAAACGACACTAGACCGATGTTTACACATACAATTGAGAATGAAACTCTCTACGTCTATTGGCATGCTGGTTCTGGTGGAGATGCCCCGTCTGCTACACCGACTGAATTGTTAGGTTCAATTTGGGATGCTCAGAACTGGACTTGGTCTCTTGACCTAAGTGGTTTAGAGAATGGAAAACACACTATCCATATTGAGGGAGTTGATACTTCTGGTATTCCTGCTGACGATCTTTTGCTACCATTTTGGATTGGAGACGAATCAGATTTCGTATGGGATGATGCATTAATTTACATGGTCATGACAGATCGTTTCGTAAACGGAAATCAATCAAATGACCCAACAGGGATCCAAGGAGTTGCTCAAGGAGCAGATTGGATGGGAGGCGATTTGGCGGGTGTTACAGACATGATTCAATCTGGATATTTTTCCAATTTAGGGGTCAATGCACTATGGTTGACTCCATTCAACGAGGCAGCTAATGGAACTGGGCTTGCAGGCGATGGAGTTCATGAAGTTTCAGCATATCATGGATACTGGCCTGTAGAGCCACGTAGTATTGATCCACGTCTTGGTACGTCTGAAGAGTTACTTGAATTGGTTGATTCTGCTCATACTGCTGGTATTCGTGTTATGGGAGATTTTGTAGTAAATCATGTTCATGAAGATCATCCTTACCATATCAATCATCCAGAATGGTTCAACCAAGGTTGTATCTGTGGTGAAGAGAACTGTGATTGGACTGATCATAGGCTCGATTGTCTTTTCAGAGATTATATGCCTGATTTTAATTGGAAGGATCGTAATGCTTCTGAGCAAATGATCGACGATATTCTTTGGTGGATTGAAACCTACGATTTAGACGGTGGACGAATAGATGCGGTGAAGCATGTTGACGATCTAGCAATTACTAATCTTGCAGTACGAATCAATGAGAGATTTGAGACTGCTGGAACAGACATCTATCTCAAAGGAGAAACTGCTATGGGTTGGTCAGGACATAATCTTGAATCGAACTCTGAGCAATATGATACTATCAATCGATACATGGGCCCTAATTCTCTTGATGGACAAGCAGATTTTGTCCTTTACCATGCTACCTCAGACCTTGTTTTTGCTACTGGTCAAGAGGATTATATGCATCTAGATTATTGGACTGCAAGAAGCCAAGATCAGTATTCTGAAGGTTCAGTTATGGTTCCATTTATCGGAAGTCACGATGTTTCTCGTTTTTCATCGCGTTCTGACCCGGGAACTTCTGATGAATGGAACCAATGGGTTGAGCAAGGTCTACCTGGACAACCTGGAACGGATGATCCTTACCGTGCCTCTCTACAAGCTCATGGGTGGTTGTTGACTACTCCTGGGGCCCCTATGATCTATATGGGGGATGAATATGGGGAATTTGGAGGAGCGGATCCTGATAATCGTCATATGTGGCGAGATAATCAATCACAGAATGAAAGAGAGAGAGGCCTTCAAGAGAATATTAGTGAACTTGGAGTTCTAAGGTCAGAACTTGAATCATTACGCCGTGGCGGTTATCAATCAATTTTCAACTCATCAGACGTAATTGTCTATCAACGTTCAACCGGTTCGGATTCAAGTCTAATTGCTCTGAATAGAGGAACAACAAGTACATCTATCGATATAGGCAATGGTTTCAATGATCATTCAATTGTTTTTGGATCAGGATGGATTGATAACAGCTCAAATTCCCTTCATGTTTCTCAGCATAGTGTAACGGTATTGACTAACGAATCTTCATATTTTGAATCTAATATTACAACACCTGAGCGAGAACCTGATGGGCATTGTTTAATTTTAGAAAATTTGACTGTGAATGAAACACTTTTTGTTACCTTGGAAATGACAAATATCTGTGACAAGGCAATAAATTATCCAGGAGTAAATGCTACAACTGACAACTTACTAGTTGAAGGATTTTCGGGAATTTTAGAGTGGTATTATCTTATCTTCGCAAACTCAACTTACAATTTTTCTTGGCAATTGATACTTAATGAAACAATTCCTAATGGGACAGAAGTTACGTTAACCTTTGAAGCCGCAATTCTAAGTTGTGGAGAATCAGACTCTTTTTTCCATTATTGTCCTAATTCAATACTAAATTACTCCTTCATAGTTGAATGGCCCGACATAGAGCCAGAACCAGAACCAGAGCCGGAACCAGAGCCAGA
>DAPV01000063.1 GCA_002502625.1 Euryarchaeota archaeon UBA125 | reverse complement strand
GATGTACTCCTCTAATCGCTTGACCGATGAAACCGATACGTCTAACAGGTCCAGGACCACCTTCAAGATGGAGAATTATTTCTGAATCATCACGAATTCCGTGAGACAAGAAAAGAGCAGTATTGACTGCCCTAGCTAGAACATCGATTCGACCGGATGAACCGGCTAAATCATTCAAATTCAGTTTTCCTGACGACTGTGCTCTGTGACCGATAATTGCAAATCTACGAGTCATTGGGTCACATCGGTAGATCCATATCGTCCATGTCACCCATCATTGATTTCATTTGTTTTCTCAATTGGCGATTACCTCTAATTCCTTTCATCATTTTTTTACTCTTATTCCATTGAGCAATCAACTCTCTTACATCTTTTTCATTGACACCTGATCCACGAGCAATTCTACGAATTCTTTCTGCTTTGAGTATAGTTGGTTCATCCTTTTCTTTTGATGTCATGGAGTCCATAATTACTCTAAAACGTTCTAAATTTGATTGCATTTGCTCTTTTTGTGCCTTACCCATGGCTCCAATCCCTCCAAACATACCAGATGGTAAATGAGAAAGAATTCTATCAACAGTTCCTATTTTTGACATCATTTCCATCTGTTGAGACATATCATTAATCGAGAATCTACCAGACATTAATCGTTCTGTAAGTCTTAATGCCTCTTCTTGATCTAAATCTCCTGGTGCAAGATCGATTAATCCCTTGATATCACCCATTCCAAGTAATCTCGAAATAAATCTGTCACCCTCAAATTGTTCTAAGTTCTCAACATGCTCACCTTCTCCAATGAACACTATTGGAGAACCCGTTGCAGCAACAGCTGAAAGTGCTCCACCTCCTCTAGCGGTTCCATCTAATTTTGTCACTATTACACCTGTAACACCTACCAATTCATGGAATTTAGCAGCTACAGGACCCGCTGCTTGACCAACTTGCGCATCTATTACTAGAAGACTTTCTGTAGCTTGAACAATATCTGCAATTTGCTTCAATTCTTCTTGTAGGTCTTCATCTAATTGATCTCTACCAGCTGTATCAATAATTACAACGTCTTTATTCGCCATTTGTTGCATTCCGGCTTTAACTATCGATGTAGCATCGGTATTTTTTGGATCTCCATATACATCGATATCGTGATCTTCCAGTAATTGTTTCAATTGAGCATATGCTCCAGGACGATGAACGTCTGCTTCTATTACTCCGATTTCTAATTTATGTTTACGTTTCCACCATGCTGCTATTTTGGCAGTAGTGGTAGTTTTTCCTTGACCATATAATCCAACCATTAGTATTCTCTGATTAAATGGTAAAATTTCTCGAGGTTCCCCTAGTAATCTAACTAATTCTGCATAAATGATATTCATTGCATGTGTTTGAAGTGTTAATCCTGGTCTTGGTTCATCGTCTCTCATTCTTAACTCGAGTCGATCAGTAATTTCCTTTGTTTGTCTAACGTTAAAGTCAGCAGCTAAAAGTGCTCTTCGAAGGTCCTTTACCATGCCTCGTAATTCTTCTTCGTCAATACTACGTTTGCCTCTCAGTCTACTGAGTGCACCTTGAATGCCACGCCTCAGACCTTCGAGTGCCATGATTGACCGTAGGAGTAGTCCTGTTTGAAGTCAACGGACCTTTACTTAGGAACTTGGACGGTCAAAATATCATATTCTAATTTTGCATTTACTGAATTAGTATCAAATTCTCTTCCAATGTTCAATTTTTTCTCTTTATTGTTTAATCCGATTAGAAGTACTCCGTCTTCGCCTCTAAGTGACATTTCATCTTTATTAGCGCCTGGTAAGTGAAGTCTGTATTCAGTATTGTTATCATTTTCAAATCTTACTTCCGATCTTATTATTTTATATTTCATTTGATCACCTACTGTTAATTCTAAATCACTAGAATTGAATGGTTCTATTGGGCCTAACATATGGCTTCCAACCCTTCTAAGATGGTCAATTCCGTGTATATCTGTAGATTCAAGTGGTATTTGGTGTACTCCTATGTCGTCAAATCTATCTTTTAACTCGTCAAGATATCCTTGTTCAATATCACGTCGACTCGTTAGGAAAGGATGATCAAGATTCGGTGTACATCTATTTACTATTACCCTATCAACTAAGATATTATGTTCAGAAAGTGCCAATGATGCACGTATAGATTCAGAAACAGCCATTCTTTCTGGTATTGTTACTAAGGAAAATGTGGTAACTGTGTCATCTGCCATGATTCTTCTTACGTGTCTTACACGACGTTGAAATCTTTCAATTTCTGATCGAATTTCTTGTTCTTTGGAACCACCCATTAACATCATTCGAATACCTCCAGTTAATCTCATAATGCGTAGAATTCTATCTGTCCATCCGTCAAGAATTTCAGGTAACCCGAGGAAACGTAGAGTATGACCAGTAGGCGCAGTATCAAAAACTACTACATCGTGTCTTGGATTTTCTACATGCCTGAGTATGGTTTCAAATCCTAATGCTTCATCCATTCCAGGAATCATTAGATCATTTGCAGATAGTGAATTAGATTCTTGATTGATTTCATTTAATGCATCATTTCCTAATAATGCACCAAGACCCGAACCTCCAATAGCGCCACTCAACATTGGCATTAGAGTCTCAACACTCTTTTCTGGATCTAATTCTAAACCTTCTAAATTAGGGACTTCATTAACAGGTGTTGGTTCTGAGCCTAGTTTAGTTTCCAATGAATCAGAAGTAGAGTGGGCTGGGTCACTAGAAATTAACAAGGTACGTAGTCCTGAATCTGCTAACCAGACTGCGGTTGCTGCAGCCATTGTAGTCTTCCCAACACCACCCTTTCCTCCGAACAGTAGTAACCGAACCATGATTAACGGACTAGAATCCCCCTCTTTGAATGAACGGAAAGTGCGTATTTTTCATAGATGTGCATCTCGCATACACATGGAACCGACCAATCTTCCTCAGTGGCAGTTCCAAATCGCTATGCTGGTAGGTCTCCTAGTATTTCCTATTATTTGGGCAAGGGGTATGAAAAGATATTCACCAATTCAGGATTTATCCCAAGCGTATAAGGCATTAATTATCGGATTTATTGTTGGAGCAATATTAGCATCAGCACTAGATGTTTGGGTATTCCAAACAATGTATACCGATTTGGCAGAATCAGGAGGTATTTTCATAGTTGAAATTTTGCCCATTGTTCTGTTAGCTGGGTGGGCAGAAGCTGCATTATGTATGTATCTTTCAGCAAGAGCAGAAAGAAAGGTTCCCTCATCAGCAACAACAACAGGTTATGCATTTGGTATAGGTAGTGCTGCAATGTTAACTGCTTATGCGTGCGTACGTGCTTTTGACCCACAAATTGCTAATGTTGGAGCAGATACTAGCGGATTTGGAATACATACAATTGTATTGGGTTTTGTAATTGGTATTGCAAGTGGTTTTACTTTAGCTCCGATGGGATCTGCTCAAGGATCGAATATACTAGTGGGAATACGATTTACTCCTGTGATGTTTACTGGAATTGCACGTGCACTGATTCGGTTATCCATTTTCATTGCTATTCTCAGTAGTCCACTAGTTCTAACACCAATTATTATGTTTGCTATGTGGGCAGATGCAAGGGCTCAGAACCTGTGGTTACCCAGTAGTTTAACTCCGTTACAAAGGCGTGTAGAGCGTAGGATGAAGAATAAAGAAAATCTATCGAAAAATGATAATTATGAGTCTGAATGACCGAATAATGCCATTTGTATGCTGAACATTCATGAATCATCGAATCAGGAACCACTCCATGCCTCGTTGCCCGCATTGCATGGCTCCCATGTCTGGGCGCTTCAGTATCTGTGAAACATGTGGTAGAATAGTGTCTGGAGCATCGGGGCTGCAGACACGTATTTCTCGTTCTAACAGTATTGGTGGAATACCCCCAACACCTCGTGCTCGTAGGGGCCCTCCACCAGGTTCAGCAATGGGTGGACGTCCCCCTCCTGCAATGCCTGCAGAAGTACGTCGTAGGCAAGAGCAAATGTATAGGCAGGCGCCTAATGAAATTCCACGTAGACTTGTCCGACGTAAACGAGAGAGTAGAAATGCTACTGTAGCATTGGTGTTGGTGGCTGTGATGCTTTTCACTCCCGCACAAGATCCATTAGTGGATGGCTTTGACCAGTATTTTAATGATATATTCGATCTAATGACTCCAAGTCATGAACATCCGGTTGAAGCAGAGTTCACCTTCCGTTCTACCTATCAATTTGAATCGGGTCCTAGTACTGCTGGTTCTGATTTTATGTATAAATTACCAATTCCATTGCCTCAACGGACATCATATGGGTACGAATCAGTAATGTTTTCATCAACAGATGGTACAGAAATACCATCTGAAGTATTACAAAATATTGTTGAAATGCAAGTAGGTGTCTCTACTCCTTCTGAGAATATTCCTTTGAACCCTGGTGCAGTTCGTGAAAAATCTAATGCTATCCAAATGGCAGATGGATACTCTCAGATTTGGTGGCCAGCTCCTGGAGGAAGTGGGAGCGAAGATTGTCAGTATGGAAGATGTTTGATTTGGGAAGGTACAATCCCGGCTGCATCACAGAATGAAATTGATAATAATCCTACTAGTGCAATTGCTACTCTGGTTGTTGATTATTCAATTCGCTCGTTTGCTTATTCATGGTGGCAAGATGCTGATTTACCATCTAATGTTTTAGGTATGACCGGCGGAAATGGTATTTCTAAGAGTACATCTGGTACATTTGCTGATCTTGATAACATTGGTATCTCCTATTATACCAATGCGTTTGGAGATAAATCTCAATTTTATGATCGTTCATCAGATGGCTCTGACTATGCAATAGATTCAGATTCCTCGATAGTCACTGAAATTGCTGATATGATTCAATCTTCTCTTCCTCCAGAAGATCAGGACAATGTATTTGCATTCAGTCATGCTGCTTTTATTTGGGTTCGTGATAATATCCAATATGCTGATGGATTGGCATTAGCACGTAGCGGTCCTGATTGTATTCAAGCTGAAAAAGGAGATTGTGATGAACAATCAAATGCATGGATGAGTATAGTTCGTACTAAGCGTGTTTCTACATGGTATGAAATGGGGATTCTTGGTTCAGGTGATTTTTCACAATGGGAGGCTCATGGTTGGTCGAATATTGCTTTACCATTAAGTGAAGACACATGCAATGAACGAAACATTGAACCAACGTCATGTTATATTATCGGTGTCGTAGATGTTGTAAATAACAAATGGTTACTGTATACTCCAACCGTTTACTCTAATTTTCTACAAAAAGCAACACATTCTGCTGATGATGTAGATAGTGTTTACACTAGGATTTACTATGGTCCTACTATGAAGTCCTTTGATCATTCATATTCGACGGTCGGAACGCCATCTGTTACAGATGGTATGTTCATGGTCAATTGGAAGGAAGGAGAATAACACTCAAGACCCCTTCCGAGGGCCGGGTGGTGAGAGAACACGATGAAGGTCGTAATTATCGCAGGTGCCGGCGAAGTCGGTAGAGGTGTCGCTCAGGCACTCATTTATGAGCGTAAAAATGTTATTTTAATTGATTCAGATCCTGATGCGCTTAAATCCGCTCAGTCTCTCGAATGTTTGTTAATTGCTGGAGACGTAATGTCTAGAGAAACCCTCAATCATGCAGGTATTCAAAATGCTGAATTACTAATTATGGCTACCGATTCAGATGAAAGAAATATTTTGGGATGTGCTTTTGCTAAAGATCATCGTGAAAATATGGAATCAGTTAGTGGTGAAATGGTTACCATTGCTAGAGTCAATAGAATGTTAGTAGCTAGACAAGATTCTTCAGATGTATTTCATCGTTGGTCTCAAGTCGATCATGTTGCTAATGCGGATAAAGAAATTGTTGATGAATTAACTGCTGGTTTGATTTCTCCACATATTTTGCATACGGCTCCAATGGGAAATGATGCATATTTATCAGTTTCAAAAATAACAGATGGGAGCTTATTATTAGGTCAGACACTCATTGCTGCTGCTGAAAAAATAGACGGTTTACCGATGCCAGTTGGAATTGTTGGTTCAGGTGGTAAATCCTCAATTATAGATGAATCCACTGTGGCAGAAACTGGTGACCTATTACTATTTGCTGCTACTGGATTACATGTTCAGAATCGAATCTCCAATGCCTGTGGATTCACTTCTGAACCTATGGTTGATCATCCTAGAGTGATTATTTTTGGTGCAACTTCTGTTGGTACCGATCTTGCTGCTCACTATCTTGGAAATGAATCATCTGTAACTGTAGTCGAGCCAGACCTAAATATCGCGAATGATTTAGTGGGCTCAGGTTTAGGAAATCAACGTAGACTAGATGTAATTCATGGCGAACCTAGTGATATAGAACTACTCAAAGATATTGGAATGTCAGATCATGACATTGCTATCAGTACCTTAGATGATGATAATGGTGCAATCGCAATTGCAATGCGAGCAGTAGACGAGGGAGTTGACCGTACTGGTCTAATTGTTGATGATTCAACATTAGTGGACACTGTTCGAAGGATAGGATTAACAAGAGCTGTTTCGAGGAGAGAAGTTTCTATTAGTGCAATAATGGAACATGTACATTCGTATGTAGAAGGTAGATTCCAGATTATTCGTCAAGCAAAAGAGTTTGTAGCTATGTCAGTCACATTAGACACCAATCATAGTATTATTGGCCATCCTATTTCTAAGCTAGAATCCAAGTTCAAAGGTGGTGCGAAAGTGGTTTTGCTTGAACGTAATCGAGATGGTATGAGCCCAGTTACATTTACCCCTGACTTGGAAATGATGTTAGAGCCTAATGACAGATTGATTATACTATTACTACGTGATTCAATTACAACTGTTGAATCCAAGTTGAGGTCATGATATGCGATTTGCCCCCATTGCTAACCTTATGGGCTGGACATTGATGGTAGTCTCAATCCCTATGTTTGTGATTGGATTATCATCATTCTTACTGCAAGAAGACGCTACTGAATTCTTTATTCGAGCATTTTTCATCCCAGTAGTTCTCGGATTAATTACAGGACTAATAATGATTAGAAAATCAAGAAATAGTTTTGATCAGGATGAAGGAGTACGTGATCGAGAAGCAGTCACCGCTGTAGCATTAGGATGGTTGATTGTAATTTTCTTTGGTGCAATGCCATATTGGTTAGGTGGAACATTTCATGGCCCATACGGTTACATTGAAGGAAATTCATCATTATCTGAAGTATCATTAGGTTTACTTCACT
>DAPV01000007.1:25893-27243 GCA_002502625.1 Euryarchaeota archaeon UBA125 | reverse complement strand
AGAGCATTAGTTGCAATAATGGAACAATATCAAGAAGAGGATGGAAGAGTAAGAATCCCTAAGAAACTATTACCATGGTTTAATGAACAAACTCATTTAGAAAAAACCAATTGGTAATTTGATTTTTCAATTGAAAGATTTCAATATATTAATTTAGTATTTCAATTGATTTAATTCGATTCTAGGTCAAGTAGAACTGAACCTGCATCTACTTGATCACCCTGCGAATAATGGATTGCAGTAACTATACCTTTTTTATCTGCCAAAATTCTATGTTCCATTTTCATTGCCTCCAATACCATTAATGGTTGACCTTCGGAAACCTTTGCACCCTCAGGGATTAATACTTCCAATACCTTACCCGGCATAGGAGCAGTAAAGGCATCTTCATTGGTTCCAGAATCAGATATGCCGGGTTCAATAACCTCAATAATTGAAACATTTCCATCAAGATGAATCCACCATTTATCGCCTACCTTAGCACAAAAAGCAACTTTCTCAAGATTATCTTTCTTTATGATAATTCTATTAGGGCGGGTATCAGAGAAAATAGTAATATTTCCTGATTCAATTTCTTCGCCGTCTAATTCAATAGAAATAGGATTTAATGGATTTCCTCCGATTTGAATATTCCATTTCCGTCCCTCTGAATCTCTAAGGTTAACCATTTAATCACCTCACGGAAATACCCTTGTTAAATTCAGAAATGGGTCATTTTTACTAGTTCTACCTATATCTTCTGAGGTTGAAGTTGATATATTTCGGTTAAGCCCTAACTGTTCAGCACCTGCTGCCAATAGAACTTCAGATGAAGTAATTTGTTTTGGCACCCAACCATCAGAAAAATGATTATCAATAAAATTGGTAGTAGTGTCTCCAGAAATGAAGGATTTATGCCGCATAATATCAATCAAGAAATCAATATTCGTAGTTGCACCGAGAATTACAAATGTACGTAATGCTCTTTCCATTCTGCGTATTGCCTGATCTCTATTCGAACCATAGACTATCAGTTTAGCTAACATTGGATCAAAATCAATTCTAGCCTCATCTCCTTGACGAACTCCCGTATCTAATCTAACACCTGGACCTTCGGGGGGAACAAAAACGACAAGAGGGCCAGTTGCTGGAAGAAACCCTCGAGATGGATCTTCTGCATATATTCTAACTTCAATAGCATGACCTCTAATTGAAAGGTCATTTTGAGAAAATGGCAGGGGTAATCCAGATGCTATTCTGATTTGTTGTTCGACTAAATCAACTCCAGAAATACATTCTGTGACTGGATGTTCAACTTGTAATCTTGTATTCATTTCTAAGAAGTAGAAATTCTTTTTTGAGTCTACAACA
>DAPV01000007.1:0-25622 GCA_002502625.1 Euryarchaeota archaeon UBA125 | reverse complement strand
CTTGTAATCTTGTATTCATTTCTAGAAAATAAAATGAACCATCAGACGATAACAGAAATTCTACTGTTCCCGCTCCAGAATAAGAGACTTCTTGAGCAGCTGAAACAGCCGCTTTACCCATTGCAGATCTAATTTCTTCATTGAGAACTGGCGATGGAGCTTCTTCAACTACCTTTTGATGACGACGTTGAATACTACACTCTCTTTCGAAAAGATGAACTGTATTTCCATGATTATCAGATAAAACTTGAACCTCAATATGTCTTGAGTTTTCTAATAGACGTTCGATGTAAACTGTTCCATCTCCAAATGCGCTCTCTGCTTCCCTTTGTGCTGCTAAAAATTCTTGTTGAAGCAGTTTTGGCTCACGTACTATTCGCATTCCTTTTCCACCTCCACCGGCGCTTGCTTTGAGCAAAAGAGGATAGCCCACAGATGTGGCAGCATCGACTAATGAGTCAATAGTAGAGTCTTCATTAGTTCCAATCAAAATTTCTCTTCCAGGAATTACTGGAACTGATGCTTCTTCCATTCGACGTCTAGCTGTAACCTTGTCACCCATCGAATCAATTGCTTCTGGAGATGGTCCGATCCAAATTATTCCAGAAGAAATTACCGACTTTGCAAAATCTGCTCTCTCAGAGAGAAAACCATAACCAGGATGAATAGCATCAGCTCCAGATAACTTTGCAGCATCAATAATTGCATCACCATTAAGATAAGTATCTGCTAAACTCTCACCAGATAAAGAAATTACTTTATCTGCCATTTCAGTATGTAATGCACCTTCATCAGAAGAGGATTGGACTGCAATAGCCTCTATTTCCATTTCTTGACATGCACGAATGATACGGCAAGCAATTTCACCTCTATTAGCAACTAAAACAGATGAAATCGGCTTAGGCGCCTCTTTCATCCATTCTGGTTTAACCATTGAATCGCCTCTAATCTAATTTCCATTCTGCTGATCTCTTCTCGAGAAATGATGCGAGTCCTTCTTGACCTTCTTTAGAACCACGCATTTTACTTGTTTTATCCAACGTCCAAAGACGTAATTCCTCATCCGAATCTTTCCATCTATCAAAAATTAAAGTTAATTTTTTTGCCTCACCGACTGCCATCGGACCAGTAGTCAAAACTTCAGATATTACTGCATCAATAGCCTCTACTGCTGCTTCTGGGCTTTCTTCAAACTGATCTATCATCCCTATTCTCAATGCCTCTTCTGAACCAATACGAGACGCCAACATAGCTAGACGGCGGAATTGAGCACTACCTAATCTTCGGTAAACATAAGGGCCAATTACTGCAGGTAAAATACCTAATTTTCCTTCGGAAAGAGCTATTCGAGTTTTAGGCTCGACAATAACATGATCTAAACATGCAATTAATCCTGCTCCACCACCTAATGCGACTCCTTGTACTACTCCTATTGTAAAACAAGGATGTGACCAAAGAGAATTGAATAATCTATCCAACCTTTCTGAGTCAATCCGATTCTCTTCTGGGCTTTTTGCACCTCCTTCTTTCATCATGTTGATATCTGCTCCTGCACAGAAATGTCTACCTTCTCCTTGAAGAACTAGGATTCTTAGATTCTCATGCCCTTCAGAATCTTTCAAATCGCCTAATGAGAAAACTGATTTGTTCGATGTCCAATGAAAGATTTCAATCAATTCCGAAATTAATTGGACATTCAGAGCATTGAATACATCTGGTCTAGAAAGCGTAATTCTTGCTACTGGTCCTTCGATTTCTAATCTGCATAATTCTGTTTCAGGATAATCACTTGTTGAAATACTCATTATATCACATTCTGAAAATCCCATATTTTGATTCAGGCATTGGTGCATTTAATGTTGAACTAATACAAAGTCCAAGAATATCTCTAGTATCTCGTGGATCAATTATTCCATCATCCCATAGTCTAGCCGTAGAATAATATGGACTTCCTTCTGTCTCATACTTTTCTAAAGTTGGTTCTTCGAATTGCTTTATCTCTTGTTCATTCATCAGTTCAAGGCCTTCTCTTAATCTCTGATCTTGTTTAACTGTGGAAAGAACTTGGGCTGCTTGAGGTCCACCCATTACTGAAATTCTTGCATTTGGCCACATAAACAGAAAGCGAGGGTCATATGCTCTTCCGCACATCCCATAATTTCCTGCACCATGTGAACCTCCAATAATAATAGTAAATTTAGGA
Source organism: Euryarchaeota archaeon UBA125 (assembly GCA_002502625.1). Taxonomy (GTDB): domain Archaea; phylum Thermoplasmatota; class Poseidoniia; order Poseidoniales; family Thalassarchaeaceae; genus MGIIb-N2. The sequence continues at coordinate 23,419 of DAPV01000007.1, read as the reverse complement.
ACAGGAACGCAGGAAACAGCAGTAACTAATTTTGCACCATCTTTTGCTATTCCCCCTGCTTCGTAATCTTTACCAACCATGAATCCAGTAATATTTTGAAGAAAAACCAATGGAATCCCTCTTTGCCCACATAACTCAACAAAGTGGGCTCCTTTCAAAGAAGATTCTGAAAATAAAATTCCATTATTTGCAACAATTCCAACAGGATACCCGTGAATACGAGCAAATCCACATACTATTGTTGTACCATATCGTGGTTTGAATTCATGGAATCTAGAACCATCAACTACTCTAGATATTACTTCACGTACATCGAAAGAAGTACGATTGTCTTCTGGAATTATTCCTAAAATATCCTCCACTTCATGTCGTGGAGGTTCAGGATCAAACACTTCTAGACGAGTTTTGGGTTTAGAATTCAGATTCTCTACTATATTTCTTACCATTCTCAATGCTTCAGGCTCGTCTTCAGCAAAATGATCTGCCACTCCTGATTGACGAGTGTGAACGTCTGCTCCTCCTAAATCTTCGGCGCTGACTTCTTCACCAGTAGCTGCTTTTACAAGAGGAGGGCCAGCAAGAAATATGGTTCCATTTCCTTTGACTATAATTGATTCATCGGACATTGCAGGTACGTATGCCCCTCCAGCAGTACAAGACCCACAGACTGCAGCAATCTGAGGAATACCTTTACCAGACATAATCGCTTGATTTCTAAAAATCCTTCCAAAATGCCCCTTATCAGGAAAAACTTCGTCCTGCATCGGTAAGAATGCACCTCCACTGTCAACAAGATAAATACAAGGAATATTGTTCTCTTCTGCAATTTCCTGAGCACGAATATGCTTCTTGACAGTCATAGGGTAATATGATCCGCCTTTTACTGTTGCATCATTTGCAACGAACATGCATTCTCGACCATGTACAATCCCAATACCTGTAACAATACCTGCTGAAGATGCCTTGCCATCATACAGTCCATGAGCTGCTAAGGGGGACATTTCTAAGAATGCGGTTCCAGGATCGCAAATAGATTGAATTCTCTCCCTAGGTAATGCCTTTCCACGACTGCGGTGGCGTTCGACATATTTCATACCTCCACCCAATTTCACTTTTTCTAATTCATCCCGCAGGTTATCGATTAAGCCCTTATTATGTGATACTCTATCACTGAAAATCGGATCGGAACGATTGACCCTAGTTGGTAGGACATCCATGAGTCTCGGACCTGTCGAGTACGAGGTCGTCCTTGAATGAAGCGGGGAATTAGACCCCTAGGGCCATCCTGAATACATCTCTTAACCCTGGGGCCAATCCTACTGTCATCAAAGCTAAAGCCATTAAAATTCTAAGATGGCGATACCTATACTCCCATCGTTGAAGAGCATAAAACCACCATACAACAACGCCAATAAAACATTTGAGTACCGTGAATCCGTAAGCGGTTCCAAAGAAATCAATCACTGCACTTGAAAATACATGTTTCTCAATATACCCATACTCAACCAAACCTATTCCTGTTGCGATACCATCAACTGCTTGGCCATACATGGCAATAAGTACAATCGGAGAAGCAAGTATTGCTTTCCAAGTTAACAACTCCATATTATCATGTAATTGGGTTCTTTCATTCTCATAATCAGATAATGATAAATCAGGAGGGAGTAAACCTGGAATGGATATTTCACAATTTTTTAATTTCCTTAAGTTGGGAAGTCCAATGAATAAATACACTGGAATAAGAACCAATGCAGGAACTACTAGTGTCCAAAAAAGTGCTTCAGGATGGAATATGTCAACAACTCCGCTCTCAGAAATTGATGATCTATCAATCATTAAAAGAGTCGAAAATTGACCCGCATCTTCTAACTTTAGCATCATTTGGATATACGAGTGAAGACATCCATACAATACAAAACAACCTCCAATACCTACTTGGAAAATTCCTTGTTCTATTGATGTCCATTTTTCCATTAACACATGCGAGATTAGAACAAAAATAATTCCAATAAAACCAAAAATAGCAACTGGCCATAAATTTAGTAAGTTTTCCATCGGAGTTCCAATACGGCCTTGTTGTAAAGATGTTAGAAACAGAATTGTTTGAAATGATATTAGTGCGATTGATGAACCTGTAACCCAAATTCTATCATCAGAGGTATTACCTGATTTAGCTGCAAGAGAGGCAATAAAACCAGACAAAATGACCCAAGCCGCTCCCTGAAAATGTATTCCAGGAGAAACAAACCAAGATTCTAGTGCAGGACCAAAAAGTGCTGCATCCTCTACAACTTCCCCCAATGCTGCCCAAATTACCCAAGGAACTAAGGCAAATATTGTATATTCAGTTGCAGCCATTCCAGCCTTTCTCAAAATTGCAGCAATTGAGATTACAGCTAAGATAAGTGTAACATTGTAAGATAAAGTATTGACTTGATTATACGAACCATCTGACATACTCTCATCGCGAATAGGATTCATAAAATATTCTTGAAAAATTGAATTTAGAAAGTTGTCAGGGCTTAAGGTTTCAGAAATTACAGTAATTGAAACAATAAAAACTATCAGACTTAGAGCGAAAATCGCTAGCCTCTCCCACCATGAAAATTTTTCATCGCCCAAAATAGGACCAGTGCGTGTTGGATTCACAAACTGTCGACACCCACTCGGGTGATGACTATTACGCTCATTGATCACTCTTCTTCATTAGATGAAAACTCTGAAAGTCTAGCAATAAGATCTGCTTTCTTTCCTCCAACTGGGAGGCCAACTGCTTTGCATCTTTCCTTCAAATCCGCAACTGATAATGATGACAAATCTTCTTCATTTTCAATTTCATCAGCAACCATTGGAGCATGGACTTCTTTGAAAATAATGGTCTGTACACCTACATGATCTCTTAAAGTTCGGATTAAGCCAAATTTGGTGTAAGCCCAATTTTGGTCGTATGATACATACTCTGGCAAAGTAATTGTGAGATCATCGCCATCAAACGAACTTTCGAAACCATCTCTTCCAGTATTAGTTTCTAACAAAGTAGTGACTTTTTCTGAACGATCTGTTACCTCTTTGATAATCTTGTATTTGTAACGAAGAGTAACACCTGCTAAAGCGTGATTGAAATCAATACTAGCACGACCAGAGCGGAATGACTTGAGAATTCCGTTTCTACCTCCAATCTCAACCATTCCTCCAATTTGTAGATTATCTGGATTTTGAACCGAGCGAGAAAGTTGCTGTAAGCTCATTACTTCAACTGCACTTGCATCACGTTCGCCATAAGCATCCTCGGGAGGTATATCAAACTCATAATCAGTATCGACTTTAGCCTCGTCAAGATGAGATTCAAAGCCCTTGATTAGACGACCGTCTCCGATTACAGTAATCAATGGAGAATAGCTTCGATTTGCTTCGTGTCTATCGTGTTCTTGGGCTACAGTCTCTCGAGTCGTTTCGATAAGATCTCCTGAATCAGCATTATACAAGTCATAATCGATGTGAACAATAGAGCCGCTCTTCATACACATTACCTCCTTAAGGACAAACGCGCGACCTACTTCCCCCTTATGAGAGTGGCCCTTACTTCATTCAGATAAATTACTCAGATTCATCAAAGTGATTTCGACGGATTTGTTTCAGAGTAAAGACTGATCCTACCATTATCATAAACCAACCAATCCATACTAAATGACTACCTGGCAAATCATAAACCGTTAGACGAACACGATCTACATCATCTAATTCACCCATCATCGCATGAGTCATAATTTGATTCATCTGAGATAAATCAAGAATCAGAATTGTATCTCCTTTCCAATCCACTAATCTATCAACTTCAGATCTCGGCCGAATTGCTCCGTCCGCAGAATTAAACCTCAAAACACCTGGTTCTACTGAACTAATGAATTCCCCATTAGTATCGTAAACATTTATTTGAATTCCAAAAAAACCATCCGCTACTGAAAATTTCTCACTAAATTCAGGATCTACATCCCTCACTAGTGTGGTGATATCTGTCATTTCATAAAGAAAATCGCCATGACGTATTTGTTCATTCCTGATCAAAGTAATCTGATGAGAGGGGTCGACACGATCGACTAAGGTAGTGGTTAAAACGTGCCCTACAAGCAGTATTAGGATGCCTGCATGAGCTAAATGTGATCCTAAAACTCGTAAATTTGGTTTCTTTATCTTTCTGACGATTGACGTTTTTCTAATTGTTGAAGTTAAATCAACTATTGAGGGAGGGATTGCAATAATTAACCAAACCAACAAAAATCTACTAATATGCCCTCTGTCTATTGATTGAGTAAGTAACTGATCTGCATTACCAGGAAGAGGGAAGTAATTTACTCCATTCAATGTAGCCGAGAATGAGATAATAACTCCTAAAATTAGAATGATTCTTCGTTGATATTCTGGTGCTTTTCTGAGAGAATAAATAAGCAAACCAGCCGCTAACATACCAATCAAAATAGAGCCAAACGCTTCATGTGCTTGAGGTGAAGATCCATCAATTTCTGCTAACAATAATAGCCATGTAAGAACTAGAAAAGAGCCTCCTCCGACTAACGGTACATGCAATGATATAGATGATAAAGAAGGGGATTTTCCATTGGATTCTTCTTCTGATGCTAACAACCATGGTAAAAGCAACAAAAACATTCCAATTCCAGCTTGTGTTGAATCCAGATGCCATGACCATCTCGAGAAAAGAAGAATCACAACTCCAACAGCAGGCCACAGCACAGCCTGATTTCTATCATGTATCATTAAGAAAATTATAGGAATTAATAGAATTGCCACTGAAAGTGATTGTGAAATAAATAAAATTGCTAATTCTCCTAATAGAATACTGAATGCCAAAATAGGTCGAGCTGTCAACAAGGTTTCTTGACCTGAAACTAATACATGTTCTGAACGATATCGTCCTAACCAAAATGTTGCAACACATATCAGAATAATCATTCCAAAAAATTGAATCAATACTTCTATACCTTCTACACCTGAATCCCATAGAGAAAGTACTCTCATGTAAGCATCATTATTGAGAGATTCACTATCTTGAGATGCAACGAAAGCATGAACTGAAGCCCATACTCCATTTGCTCTCGTAACTAATGTAGAATGAAGAGCCAAAGCTCCTGTCAGCAATGCTAATGCAGGGGACCAGACTAATGCTGAATTTCTATTCTTTACTTTTGGTGACATTCGAAGATGAATCAACAACAATAGAGATAGCCAGGGCAGTAATGATGCTGTTTCTACTGGATCCCAAGCCCAATAACCCCCCCAATCCAAAACGGTATATGCCCATAATCCCCCTAATCCTATCCCCAATGTCCCTGCAAAGAACGCTGCTCGAGCTAAGGGCAATACATCCCGATGAATCTCTAATGGATTAGTTTCATTCAATATTCCTTCCATTGCTAATGAAGAAACAACAAGACAAAGAGCATAAAAAGCAAAAACTATAGGTGGATGAATTACCATTAAATCAGTCTGAAGAAATACATTGAGTTCTGATCTTGGCGGTGAGTTATCAAGAGCAAATGGTTCAAGCATAAAAGCTACAAAAAATAAACAAAATGTAAGGAAATGAAGGATTCCTCCTGTTCCAATTCTTTTCTTTTCTGTTTCTTTATCTGAAATATAACGCCACCATAATCTTGCAGCTGATAGCCAAGCAATCCATAGTAACAAGGGGCCAGAACGTCCTGCCCAAACTGCTGACACGCGATAATGAATAGGAAGATCATAAGATCCATTAATTCGAACTGTGCGTAATAAATCGAAATCAACTATAAATGCGATAATCAAGAATAGAAAAGGTAAGGCTTGCAAGCCTAAAATAGAAAACTCATGTGGATGGGGTTTTTTGAAAACAACAGTATGACGGAAGGCGACTAATGTAGCAACTGAAGGAACTCCGAGAAGAAGAAGGTCGAGCCACATACCTATCCCGGTGGTTGACCGATGCTACCCTCTCAATAGGGCATCGGTCTTAGGTTACCATCCGTAGTGCTTAGCGCGACTATAACCAAACGCTAGCATAGCTGGAATAATTCGTCTGAAATACAAACTTGGTCTTCTAATTAACAGTCTCATGGCAACCATTGCCTTTCCAGAAACTCCCATATCTGACATTTCGTCAGGAAAACACCTACCCATAACAGACATGTCGTTGTCGGATAGGGAATACAAAGCAGTTTTACCTCTCAATATTTTTTCATAAGGAGGGAACTCAGTCTTCCAACTTTCAGTATATTCTTTCAATTTATTAGCAGTGAAATCTCCTTTTGAAATTGCATCCGCTGCTGTTATTGCCGCAAATTGAGCTGATTTAAGCGCAAGATGTGAGCCACCTTCAAACAGAGGTGATGTAAACCCTGCTGCATCACCAATCAACAAAATTCCATCAGAATGTGTAGTTTCATGGGGTCCAGAAATAGGAATTGTTCCTCCAAATCCGCGTATTTTTCTTCCATCATCTCTCCAAGGTGGATTAACAACCTCAAGATTTTTGAATTCATCAGTATCTGCAATAAATCGATCCAATTCTTTTACAGCACCACTTTTATCTTCAGTGACAAGGCCTACATTTGCACGACCTTCGCATTTAGGAATCATCCACAAATATCCTTTTTCGGCATATTGTGGCCAAATGTAAAAATCAAGGTAATCATCAGTTGGGACTTCCAACATTTCATATTGCATTCCAGCAATCACTTTTGGTCGTTCATTAAGTTCTAAGATTTTAGAACAAATCCCTGCAACTCCAGATGCATCGATTACAATTTTGGCATTAATTGGAAATTGATCTCCTTTTCCATCACAGAAGTGTCCCAAAAATTTTCCATTTTCTTCTATACGCTCCATCGATTGTAATTTATGTCCAAGAAATAGACTGGCGCCTAATTCGACTGACTGATCAACTAACCATTGTTCAAAGAGGTGTTTTTCTAAAACATATCCATGTTCTGTAAGTCGTTTTTGTGTCCCATCAGGGAAAATAACTCTAATTCCGTGTACTCGCTTACTAATCACTTCGTCTGGCAACGTCAAATCGAGGTTTGAAAGAGCGATATCAGAAATACATTCACCACAGTGAACTGGGGTACCAATTTCATTGTGATCTTCTATCACTACAACGTTCAGACCCAATCTAGCAGCATGTAAAGCAGCAGATCCTCCCCCTGGTCCAGCCCCTACAACAAGGACATCGCATGTTGTAACCATACCCCGTCCAGACAAAACCAGTGCATCAATTAGTCGATTGAAGTAAACCAAATGTATTCATGTAGAGACATAAACGGAGCATCATGGCGTGGAGGACTCTGAGGCGCTATCTGCGTTCTTTGGACAAAGATGGTGAGGTACTCAGGATAAAACGCCCAGTACAAATAGAATTAGAGGCAGGATGTATTGCAGATCTTTTAGTAAAAACTGGAGGGCCTGCAGTAATTTTTGAAAAACCAGAATTAAGTGATGGTTCAATTTCAGAAATTCCACTCGTGATGAATCTCTTTGGAACTAAAGAAAGAACATTAAGGGCTTTACAAGCGGAGAGCGACACTGAAATTGGTGACCGTTTAGTTTCATTAATGAAACCAGATATTGGAACATTTGTTTCAAAACCTTGGAAAGGAATTCCGTTGGCAAGAGATGCTTTAGCATTACCTCCAAAAAAAGTCCGTAGAGCTAAATGTCAAGAAATTGTTATGGAAGGTGTAGATCTAACACGATTACCGATTCCTAAAACATGGCCTATGGATGGAGGTCATTACGTTACTTTGCCACTAGTTGTGACCAAAAATCCTGAGACTGAAGAACATAATCTTGGAATGTATAGGGGACAAGTACATGGCAAAAAGGAGTTAGGACTGCATTGGCAAATTCACAAACATGGGGCAGATCATGCTTCATCATATGATGACGGAAAAATGCCTGTTGCAGTATGCATAGGTGGACCACCGGAGCTGATTTTCTCTGCGATTTCACCTCTTCCAGACAATTTAGAGGAATACATGTTCGCGGGATTCTTAGGAAAAAAGCGACTCAAAATAACAAAGGCATTAACTCAAGATATTTGGGTTCCAGCTGAGGCTGACATTATCATTGAAGGATATGTGGTACCTGGGGAAACAAAAACAGAAGGCCCATTTGGAGATCATTTTGGTTTTTATTCATTAACTGGCCAATATCCTGTACTCAAAGTTACAGCGATTACCCATAGAAAAGATGCAATGTTACCAGCCACCATAGTTGGTCTTCCACCAATGGAAGATGGTTTTCTAGGTGAAGCAATTGGAAAACAATTCAGTCCAGTACTAAAGTTTCAACATAGAGATGTTGTAGGAGTACATCTGCCTATGGAAACAGGTTTTCATAATCTAGCCATAGTTTCATCTAAACAGAGATATCCAAGACAGGCAAGGAAGACAGCATTAGGATTGTTCGGAGCAGGACAAATGATGTTTCTAAAAACCATTGTTGCAGTTGATTCTGATCAAAATCCTGATGATTTAGAATTACTATTGGATTGTCTAAATGACAAGGTAGATCCTCGCGAAGATATAATTGTGATCGAAGGAATGGTTGGAGATTCACTAGATCCAGCAACGCCTTATGAAAATGTTCAATCTAAGATATTGATAGATGCTACAACAATTCCTGATTCCGATCCCCGTAGTGATTCAGAAGGACCAGAAGGATCTCCTAAACGAAGTTCACCGGGGTGGAGAAAGGGAAAGGGGAAACCGCCTGGTGTTCCTGATGGTTTTTTACAATCAGTTCTCGATTTAGAAAATGTGTCTGATGCAAGGTTGCTTCGTCCCAGTATTCTTGTAGTTACCACTAAAATAGAGGGAAGGCCAGATCCTAGAAAAGGAATGTTTGGATTGAATGAAGAATTGGCAAAGGAAAAAGATGAAACAATTTTTCAATTGACAAATTCAATTTGGCAATTGCAAAATTCAAAGACATTGAGATGGCTTTTCATCACAGATGATGATCTAGATTTACACGGTCCAAAAGCCAGGAGAAGGTTACTGTGGCAATTATTTGCTAGATTCGATGTTGACAGGGGGTTAAGATTTGATGTTGGAAAAAGTAGAGTTTCTTGGGACGCAACAGTGCCAATACCCTCGATGAACGGCCCTCATCCAATTAGACGATGGCCAGCAGTAACATTGCACGATCCTAAAATAATTGAACTAGTGAGAAGACATGCCGAAGAAGATGGTTTAGGAAGTAGAAATTGGCCCCCACATCTTCTAAGTTAGAGTGATATTATGGGAATGAAAGAAATTCTTGAATTCGTGAAAATTGAACATACCCTATTCTCACTTCCATTTGTGTTAATCGGATATATTCTAGCACACAATCAATTCGTTAACGATATTTCTTCATCAAAGTATGGCGTTGATATCCTCTGGATTCTGATTGCAGCTGTTGGAGCAAGAGGTTTGGCCATGGCATTGAATCGGATAATAGACAAAGATATAGATGCAGCAAATCCACGCACTAGAAATCGCCATTTAGTCTCTGGATCTATGTCAATGAACACGGCTTGGACGCTGTCAGTAGTTTTCCTAGGGATGCTTCTTTTCGGAGCTTGGCAACTCAACGAAGTTTCCTTTATGATGGCATGGTTACCAGTATTAGTTTTCGTAATCTACCCCTATACCAAACGATACACTTGGCTTTGTCACTTCTGGTTAGGACTTTGTTTGGGTCTTGCTCCAGCAGGTGCTTGGGTTGCTGTGACTGCAGATGTACATGGTTGGGCATCGATTACAGGTATTCAAGATGGAATGACTGGATTCTATTGGTACCCTGAAATCTTCTTCATTTCATTGGGCGTAGCATTATGGATAGCTGCCTTCGACATAAACTATGCTAGAATGGATGTAGAAAGTGATAGAGAGAATAGCGTTCATTCATTTCCTTCCAGATTTGGCGATACTGCCACTACCAGAACATCGATTCAACTCACTCTTCTTTGGTTTGCATGCTTCGCTATCTCAGATCCAACAGACGAAATATGGTTTCTGGCTGCTGCAGGGATTATGTCTGCTTTGAACATTGGAGTTATTCTATCTCGAGAGAGAATACCAGACTTCCAAACAGCCCTTTTTCGAGTTTCGATGCTAACTGGATGGGTTCTTCTTGTGGCTATTATTATGATTGACCCGTTAACTAATGATGGAATAATGAACTAGGTGAGAAAAATGGGGCTTGCAGTAATTACAGGAGGAGGGAGAGGGATTGGTGCTGCAATCTCTAGAAGACTTGCTAATGATGGACATCAAATCCTCTTAACATACAACACTGATTCTCAATCAGCCGAATCTGTTATTGCTGAACTTAGAAAGGATAATGTTGATTGCGTTGCGGCAAAAGTTGACTGTGGAAATACCGACGAGGTATTCATATTAGCAGATCACCCATGGATGAAAAATGGTGTTGATATTTTAGTTCTGAATCATGGGATGTATCAACGAAGTTCTGCTAAAGAACTAACATTAGATGAATTGGAATTAACTATGAATGTCAATTTCAGAGGTTCAGTTGCAGTCTATACTGCTCTTTCCCCACATCTAAATAATTCTGCTAAAATTATTGCAATAGGGAGCCAATTAGGCATTAAAGGAAGCCCACATGGAGCTCACTACGCTGCATCAAAGGGGGCACTTCATGCATGGGCTAGAAGTCTAGCAATTAATGTTGCAAAATCAGGACAGAGGGTCAATGTAATTGCACCAGGAGCAATTGACACAGATATTCTTGGTAGCGATTCTAAAGAAAAGAGAAGACAAAGAGAAATTGAAATTCCAATGGGTAGAGTAGGGAATCCTAGAGAAATTGCTTCTGTTGTTTCATTCTTAAGTAGTGATGATTCATCATACATTACCGGAGCTATAATTCACGTAAATGGCGGTCTATTCTTACCTTGAGGATGAAGAAATGAATATCTCAAAAGATCCTTATGATCTCTCAAATTCAATTGACATTTTTCATTCTAAAGACATTATTCCATTCAAAATAAATGCAGAATTTAGCCCCGCTGGAGATCAAGAAAGTGCAATTGAAAAAATTGTTTCTCAATTGGAAAATTCACAAGAAAGATGTATACTTTTAGGAGTAACTGGTTCTGGAAAAACATTTGCAATGGCGCATGTTATTGAACGTCTTCAAATTCCCACCCTCATACTAAGCCATAACAAAACATTAGCTAGGCAACTATGGCAAGAAATGTCATCACTTTTCCCAAATAATGCTGTTGAATACTTTGTTAGCCATTATGACTATTATCAACCAGAAGCTTATGTTCCGACTAGAGATCTATACATAGACAAAGAGTTGCAAATGAATGAACGTATTGAACAAGAGCGCTTTTCCACCGTTGCCTCTTTAGTCACTAGATCTGATGTTGTTGTTGTCGGGACAGTATCAACTATTTACGGTCTCAACCCTCCTGAAACATTTCTTCAACATCATGTAAGAATATTTGTAGGGCAAAAAACAGAACCTATGGAAGTCGTAAAAGAGCTTATTGATCTACATTACGGACGAGTTACAGGTTCAGAATTTCAGCGCGGAGACATACGGCTTAGAGGAGAAATTCTCGATATTTGGATGCCAAGCAGAGATGACCCTCTTAGAGTAAAATTTGGATTTGAAGGTATAGAACAAATACAAATTTGTGAATCAGTAAGTTTTGAGCCACTAGATGAAATAGAAGAAGCATGGATTCACCCTAAAGAATTCTATATCACTTCGGAGGATTCATTTGAACGTGCTTTAGAAGAAATTGAAAATGATAGGGATGAAAGAGAAAAATGGTTCAAATCTGAAGGTAAAGATTTGGAAGCACACAGAATAGTGACGAGAACAGATTTTGATTTAGAACTATTAAGAGAACTTGGCACGTGTAAAGGGATTGAAAACTACAGTAGACACTTTGATGGAAGAAAAACAGGTGAAAGACCTTATTGTCTGTTTGACTTTATGTCAGCATGCGCTCAATCATTTCATGGAGATCCGGAAAAATATTTGGTGATTATGGATGAAAGTCATGTGACTTTGCCGCAATTAGGCGGCATGCATGGAGGCGATAGATCGAGAAAATCTAACCTAATTGAACACGGATTTCGACTACCGTCTGCTTTTGATAATCGTCCATTAAGGGTTGATGAATTTCAATCATTAATTCCTAGAATGGTTTACGTTTCTGCTACACCAGGTGAAAGAGAATTAAGACACTTGGCCGAAGTGACTGAACAAGAAATCCCTGAAGGCCTACAACATGTTTCTGGTGGAGGAGGGGCAATCGAGTCCAATTTACCAAAAAAGAGATCAAGTATGCTAGAAACTATGGAAGGGATTGATGGAATTGTAAGAATGGAGATTCGACCTACTGGCCTGTTAGATCCAGAGATTGAAGTTCGCTCCACTGAAGGACAGGTTCAGGATTTGCTTGATGAAATTAATTTATGTATTGAGAATAATCAACGAGTTCTAGTAACAGTTCTAACAATTAAGTTCGCTGAGGAAGTAGCTGATTATTTACTTCGAATGGGAATAAATGCACATTATTTACACAGTGAAATAGGAACGATAGAACGATCAGAAATTATCAAAGCACTGAGAATTGGACATATTGATGTGATTGTTGGTATTAATTTACTAAGAGAAGGATTAGATATTCCAGAAGTGAGCTTGGTTGCAATATTCGATGCAGATCGAGAAGGTTTTCTAAGAAATGAAAGAAGTCTTCTTCAGACTATTGGAAGAGCAGCACGAAACGAAAAAGGAAGAGTTATTCTTTACGCTGATTCTGTAAGTAAAGCAATGGAAGCAGCAATTAAACAGACAGTTGAAAGAAGAATAAGACAAAGGGAGTATAACGAAAAAAATAGAATTATCCCTACTACAATAAAGAAATCTCTTCCAACTATGGGTGAAGAAATCGAAGAATTGTTGGCTGGAACAGCAGGTAAAGGAAGTACAGGAGGGAAAAGGTTTGTCGGTAGTTTCACTGGAAAATCTAAACAAAAACAAGATTCTGATATTGTCAAACGATTTGGATTGGGAGCAGGTACTTGGAATGAACATTCTAATGACGATCAAGAGTCCGTACTATCCAACATTAGTCAACCATCATGGGCTAAAGCGGCTTCGAAATTTGTAGGAATCGAAACTGACGAAGATATCGCTGAAGATTCCGATCAGAAAATCAGATTAGTAGAGCGTTTGCAGAAGGAAATGACTGCTGCTGCTGCACGTTTAGAATTTGAAAGGGCGGCAAAAATAAGGGATAGAATTATTCAATTGGAAAAAGAAATTTACAATTGAAAATTTTAATATCAATCTTCCATAGAAACGATAGGGAAGAACTTGTTCGGAAACAACATGAGTTACGAGAGAGACGATTTCGATCTACCTGTATCAGACTACGACCTTTCCAAAACAAAAACAATAGATGTTCTCTTCGAACAAATGAGAACTGCTGGTGGATTCACTGCTACCAAATTAGTTCAAGCAAGAGATATTCTTAGAAACGCAATAAATGAAACCAAAAAAGAAGATCAAGTGCTTAACTGGTTATCATTTCCTGCATGTTTGATGGCTACTGGAACAAGAGGTTTTTTCATTGAAGCGATAAAAAGTGGCTCATACAATGTGATTTGTACCACCTGTGGAACTTTAGATCACGATATTGCAAGAACATTTAGGCAATATTATCATGGTTCATTTGATCTAGATGATGCATTACTAGGAGATGTTGGATTGAATCGACTAGGAAATGTGATTGTTCCGAATGAATGCTATGGAGAAATTCTTGAACCAATAATTCTACCGTGGTTAAAAGAAATTGAAGCAGAACGGAGAGAGAAAAATCCTGAAAATCCGTGGTTAGGATTTGGTTCTGTAGAACTTTGTTGGGCATTTGGAGATAGAATCGATGATGAATCGTCATTTCTCTACCATGCAGCTAAACATAGAATACCGATAGTGATTCCTGGACTTTCCGATGGAAGTATAGGTGCTCAATTATTTATGCACCGTCAGAAATCACCAGAATTCATGATAGATTTCTTAGCAGATGAACAGATATTATCTGACCTAACATGGACTGCCAAAAAATCACATGCACTTATGGTAGGAGGAGGGATTTCAAAGCATCATGTAATTTGGTGGAATCAATACAGAGATGGTCTAGATTCAGCTGTAGGGATTACAACTGCCCCTGAACATGATGGATCTCTTTCTGGTGCTCGTACAAGAGAAGCAATTTCTTGGGGAAAAATTAGACCAGACGCCCCTCATGTTACAGTAGAGGGCGAAGCTTCAGTATTACTTCCATTACTTGGCTCGAATTTATTCGGATGATTATTCAATTGCTGAAGCAATACATTCCATCAAACCTACACGAATTGCAATTAACGGTCTCCATCCATCTGTACCACAACTTAGCAATGCATCGTGTAATGGGCCTAAATCGGGCCTTAAATCATTAGCATCAATCTGAAATGCAGCAGGAGAAGTGATATCGCTCAAGGATTCGATAGTATGAGTTCCATGTACTGCATTTTGATATCTGATCCAAAGTATATTTATTTCATTCAATATCATTTCTTGATTCCACGCTCTTCGCCCTGAGAGCAGGAAATTACCTGAAATTTCATTATTTTTTAAAGTCTCAAATGCTCGTTCAGCATCTCTAATATGAACCCAAAAACGTATTCTTTCTTCGAGTTGAGGTTCAACCCCCCTAACGATATCAGAAACCCATTGATTGATTGTCTCTGTTCCATCAGGGGAATATACGTCAATATTTTCAATATGAAGTAAAGAAGACATTTGACTACCTCAATTTTGATGAGAGAGCAGTACTATACGGACAAGATCGATAACAAGATCTACTTCTTCAGAAGTAATCTCAAAATGGGGGGTGAAACGTAGGGCGTTTTGACCTCCATGAATGATACCTAAACCAATTTCCCTACATTTCTCTTCAACTTCTCCAAAACCTACTACTTGATGAGTTTCAGGATTTAATTCAGCGCAACAGAGAAGACCTGTACCTTGTACTTTAATTACAATCTCTGGCATCTCATTAGCTAATTGTTGTAATCCAGAAACTAACTCTTCCCCCCTTAATCTAATATTTTGACGTAACTCTGGAGTTACAGAATCCAACACAGAAACTGCAGTTTCTAGAGCCCTGGGATTTGTAGTCATTGTATTTCCATAAATACCAACAACATACAGTTCAGATGCTCTATCATTCATTCCAAGGACTGAAAGAGGATATTGTCCAGCATTTAATGCCTTAGACCATGTTTCAAAATCAGGAGCGATGCAATCCTCAAAACCAGGGTAATCAATTACTGATAGACACCCATGTCCACGAAGTCCGGCTTGAATCGAATCTACCAATAGCATACTTCCGTGATCTAATGTTAACTGTCTTGCTTCATCATAAAATTCTCTGGTCACACACTGTCCAGGATTCCCTTCGCCTTGAACCGGTTCTATAGCCATTAATTCAATGAATATACCTTGTTTTTCAGCGTCTGCGAATGCTTGACGTAACGCTTCTACATCATTTGCAGGTACTAGGATCAAATTATCCCTATCTCGGAAAGTTGCTAATTGTTTGTCATACTTTCCTTTACAAGAGTGTGAAAGTTGAGCAGGACGATCGGTACGCCCATGGAATGCTTCTTCTATGGCTAACAGTTTGATTTCCGCACCCTCATGTCTTCCGCCCTTGTCGGTATGTTTTCTTGCATTTACATCAGCAATTCGCAAACTGACAGTTACTGATTCTGAACCACTATTCATACATATGAAATTAGTAAATGGGCAATGTCCTCTAGTATGCCCTAATTCTGATTGTAAACGTTCAACTAATCGTAATTGGCTAAACGACGGGGTCATCACATTTGCCATTACCCAATTTTCAGACATTGCGTTTACAGCAGCACTTGGGGCGTGTCCAAAACCCAACATTCCATATCCTCCGTTGTCATGTATTACTGCTCCTTTTGAGGTAATAATCCAAGGCCCACATGCTGAAATAGCAACATATGGATTAATTGTAGCTGGAGAATAGAAATTTACGTAAGAAGATTGTAAATGTGAAATTAACTTTGTTTCATCTAATTGAAGGATTTCTAATCCAAAATCATCAATTAAGCCGGAAAAAATTACCTTTGCTTCGTTAATTGAATTAATTAATTTTTGATCGATTGAACAGAACTTACTTATTACCTCGTCAGATAGACCTTTACTTCTGGAAGTTTCTCTTCCAGAACTGTCTCTGATAAATTGTAAAATTTCCAACGGACTCGGATTGCCCCCCATAAATTACAATCAGAGAGGGTCCCAAATAGAGGTTACGAATAAATAAGAAAACAACAAGATACAGAAATTCTATTTTCCAATTAGAAAACAAGAAGAAAATCATTTGTAAATGATTTGTAAATGATTTTATAGATATGTGTAATTTATCAAATCAAATATCCAATAATAGTTGTTTTAAGACAATTTTCAATTGAAATATGAATTAAAATTAATCTTATTCAAATTTAAAATGATTTAACTAAATGGCGGATAATAATGATATATTGACATGATTTCCAATTGAAAATATCATTATTAGAGCATGTTTTCAATTGAATTATACGCCATTTAAATCCGATTCTTTTATGTACCCTACATGCAACCCAAGGACAACAATGCGGGATGGGATACGCGAACAAAGAAGGAGAATGATAGAATGAGTGAAGAATTAGCAATTGAACAATTAATAGACAGAGAAGTTTTCGTTGGAGGGAAACTAGTAGGCACAATCAAAGGACAAAGATTTAGTCCACGGAAAGAACATGTGAAATCTTTGAGGATTGACGTAGTTTCAGATGTGGCGCAAGAATATATGCGAAAACCTGCTTTTACAGCACCTTTAGCCAGGGAACTAATCCATAGTTTACAACCTGACGGATCTATTAGAATCTCAAAATCTATGAGAGAGTTACAGCGCAGATGGAGAAACACTATTCGAATCGATGAAGGACTTTATGCTCCTGATGAGATGGTTGGAAGAGCTGTTGTGGACAATGATAGTAATGAAATTGGAAAGGTTGTAGGATTAAAGAAAGTCAAGAGAACTTACAAGGGAGCTATTGTAGAACTTCTTCCAAGAGTGAAATTTAGAATGGGGCTTCCTGATCAAGTACTAATTCCAGTTGATCAATTTAGCCGTACTACTGCACGTTTAGATGAGGTAATTCTTTCAACTAGTCTAGAGAGAGTCACTGCATTAACATCATATGAACGGCTGAATTTCGGCAGTGATGAAGAGGAATAAGTAACCGTCACGCTTTAACCAAAGGTGCTGTTCGCGAACTTTGCCTATGGGCGGGTAGCTTAGCTTGGTTCGAGCACCCGGCTGATAACCGGGAGGTCGCAGGTTCAAATCCTGCCTCGCCCACTCTCTTCAGAGCGTAATGGCAATGAACAACCTACTGTTCGCTTCGTTCAGATGGTTGGCGTTGTTGCATCAGGAAGTGGCGATACTGCATTGGCAGAATCGCTAGCCAAAGAACTAGGTTGGGAACATTTTCAATTAGAAGCACGACGATTTCCCGATACTGAAGGTTATGTTAGAGTTCCAGATCATTGTATTGATCCAGTTCGTTCTGGGCCTGTAGCATTAGTATCAGCGACTTTTCCGGATTCTGCTATTCTTGAAACTCTATTTTTACTTCATGCATTGGATGATGTTCGTAAAGGAAATATGTCTAGTATCAAACATGGTGAAAAAATCTTACCTGATGTTGGACCTGGACTGTTCTTGATAATTCCATATTTTGGATATTCACGACAAGACAAACGATTTATGATTGGTGAGGCAATATCTGCTCAGTTTCTAGCATCTACTTTCTCTAAACACTGTGATGGGATAGTAATCTTAGATATTCATTCTCCAGCGGCTGTTGAAAATTTAACGACGCCGGTAGAATTAGTTTCTTCAATGCCTGAAATTGCCAGCCATTTACGATCTAATGTTCGACCAGATTTCATACTAAGTCCAGACAAAGGTGCAGTAGATAGAGCAAGCGAAGTTGCTGAAGCAATAGGTACTCCTTTCTCATACTTAGAAAAGAAACGAATAGATGCCCATACTATAGAACATACTCCAAAAGACTTGGATGTTAATGGAAAAATAGTGGCCATAGTTGATGATATGATAAGTACAGGGGGCACCATTTGTCGCGCTTCAGAAGCATTACTTAAGCAAGGAGCCAAAGAAGTTCATGCTGCCTGTACTCATGGATTATTCACTGGAGGAGCAATAAATCGACTCTCTAATCATGTAAATGGAGTACATTCTACAGACTCTCTTCCTAACCCAAAAGCGAATGTGTCTGCCGCTCCAGCATTAGCAAGAGGAGTAATGACATTAATGGATCAAATCAATTAATCGACAAAATCCATGAAGTTCTATTTCCAATGCGTTTATATCGAGTCCATACTCCGCTTTGAATGCTACATGAGGAGATACCAATGAGTGTACACATCGCATTTGATACCCCGCAAGACATTAAAGACAGTGTTTTCGAGCTTGTAAAGCTCGTAGGAAAAGAAGGACATGGGACTGTAAAGAAAGGTGCAAATGAGGTCACCAAATGTGCTGAGCGCCAAACAGCCATGATGGTAATCATGGCAGAAGATGTTAATCCACCAGAACTTCTAGCTCATATCCCGATGATTTGTAGAGAAAAAAATATTCCATTCATTTACGTTGACAATCAAGAATATCTTGCAGAATATGCAGGAATGACCCGTGGCACTAAAACAGCTGCAATCGCGATCTTAGATGTCGGTAGAGAGGCAAACGATCGATTTGAATCTGTCAAGGAACAGGCTTTAGGATTGGCTAAGTAAAGGAGACGATACTATGTCAGTTGAAGCATGGCCTGCAGAAGTCGTAGAGATTGTTGGTCGAACAGGAATGAGGGGAGAAGCAACCCAAGTCAAAGTACGAGTTAATGATGCTCCAAACCCTCGCGACGTAGGTCGAATTATTACTAGAAATGTTTTGGGTCCTATCCGTGTTGGAGATGTTCTAATGCTACGTGATACTGGACGTGAAGCAAAGAGACTGAATGCTCGCTGAGGTGAAAAATATGCCCGAAGAACGAATCTGTAGTTTCTCTGGAGACAAGATTGAACCAGGAACCGGAATGATGTTTGTGAAGCGAGATGGTTCGGTACTATGGTTCAAAGATAGTAAGTCAAGAAAAAATCATCTCAAAACAAGGCGAAATCCACGTCGTGTAAAATGGACTAGATTTTACGTTAAAGGCGGAATCAAGTAGTCAACGAATTCTCCTGGCCTTAAGGTTCGGTTGAAATACACCTAGTAGGTCCCCGAGTCATGAGTGATTGGCAGACCACATTCGTAATGGTGAAACCGGACGGCGTTCAACGCGGTCTTGTAGGTGAAATTATTAGTAGATTTGAAAGAAAGGGACTAAAATTAGTTGGACTAAGAAGTATTGTTCCTTCAGAAGAAATTGCTGAAGAACATTATGCAGTTCACAAAGAACGTCCATTCTATAACGGCCTGATTGAATTCATTACATCAGGTCCAGTTGTTGCAATGGCATGGAATGGAAAAGATGCTATCTCTGTTGCTAGGCTAATTATTGGTGCAACAAATGGACGAGAAGCAACTCCAGGAACAATCAGAGGAGATTTTGGAATGGATATTGGATTTAATTTAATTCATGGAAGCGATGGACAAGATACTGCTTCATCAGAATTGGCCCTATGGTTCCCTGAAGGGACAATGGAATGGGAACGAAATCTAACATCATGGGTATATGAGTGAGGGATGTGATGGATTGGATGGACGGCGTCAACCAATTGTAGCCGTTCTAGGGCATGTTGATCATGGAAAAACATCCATGTTAGATCATATTAGAAATCTGGGAACTAGAACTCAAGGCTCAGTAATGGCTAGGGAAGCAGGGGGTATTACCCAGCATATTGGAGCTACTGAAGTACCCGCCGATATTCTCAATACGTTCTGTGGGCCACTCTTAGGTGGCAAAGAATTTCTATCACCAGGGTTATTGTTTATCGATACGCCGGGGCATCAATCTTTCACTAGTCTAAGAAGCAGAGGTGGAGCATTAGCAGATATTGCAATATTAGTAATCGATGTAATGGATGGTTGTAAACCTCAAACATTAGAATCAATCAGAATTCTAAGAGATGCGAAAACCCCCTTCGTTATCGCACTAAATAAGGTGGATAGACTGTATGGCTGGAATTCAGAAAATGGTCGTTCTATGGCAATATCACTGAAAAAACAATCTAAAGATACAGTAGGGTATCTTGAAGAAAAACATTGGAAATTAGTTGGTGAATTAGGAGAATCTGGATTTAATGCAGAGAGATATGATCGAATCAAAGATTTCACTAATACCATTGCAATGGTGCCATGTTCAGCTAAAGAAGGCGAAGGTGTTCAAGATCTATTGGCCGTAGTAATAGGCTTAGCAGAAAGATATCTAGAAAATCAATTGACAGATATTGACGGAATGGGGACTGCAACAGTTCTAGAAGTGAAAGAAGAAAGAGGTCTAGGAAAAACCCTGGATATCATTCTCTCCAAAGGCTCAATCAGCAAAGGAGACCAAATCATTGTAGCCAGTGAAAATGGTCCTAAAAAATCTAAAATTCGAGGTATGTTCTCTCCTAGAGGTATGAGCGAAATGAGAGATGCAGGAGATAGATGGGATCCTGTTGATACAGTTCATGCTGCATCAGGCGTGAAAATTAGTGCTGTTGATCTTGACGATGTTTTAGCAGGAACTACCTTACACGTTATCAAAACCGAGGAAGAAGAAGAAATTGCTTGGATGAAAGCTAAAGAAGAATCAACTTTAACATTAGAATTACAAGATAAGGGTGTTTGTATCAAATCAGATACACTTGGAGGATTAGAAGCTTTGGCGTTTGAATTAGGAGAGAGAAAAATATCAATTCGTGCAGCAAGTGTTGGCAAAATTACACGTAAAGATATTCGTATTGCAGAAGTAGGAAAGCAACCTGAAGAACGTGTGATTTTAGCATTCAACACCAAACCATTACCTGAAGCTAGTAATGAATTTGAAGATCCAGGATGTGATGTAGATTTAATCAGTGGAGATATCATTTACCACATCATCGATAAGCATGAAATTTGGATGAAAGATGTATTGGAACAAAAAGAAAAATCGGATAGAGAGATGATTGTGTATCCTGGACGTTTATTGTTCCTACCTGACCATACATTCAGAGCATCAAAACCAGCAGTTATTGGAGTTCGTGTTTTGGGTGGAAGAGTGCATTTAGGACAACGATTGATGAAAGATGGAGTTCAATTAGGACAAGTGAAATCAATTCGTTTAGGTCAAGATACTCAAAAAGATGCAAAACAAGGCGATGAAGTGGCAATTGGAATAAGTGGTGCAGTGAAAAAACCTGGAGATGATTCCTCAGAAGCAACACATGTAACAGTAGGTAGACAGATCAATGAAGGAGATGTATTACTAGTCGATGTACCTGAATCTCATGTAAGGATTCTGAGAAAAAGAAGCCTTACAGAAGTAGAAAAAGAAATCTTAGATGAAATTGTTGCAATGCATCGAAAAGATCCAAAAACCCCTAGATGGGGACTTTAATTCGTTGATATTTTGCGAATCGACAACCACCAACCTTGAAGTAGTTCAAGATTCAGACATCTGATGTTAAAGGGGTGCTAAGATGGTCTCAGAGTATGCTGGAGGAAGTGGAGGACGTGGGCGAGAAGTCGTCCGTGTAGTTAGTGATATTTCGAATGTACTAATGAATGAAGTATCAAAGGTGATTATTGGAAAACAAGAAAATCTTAGAAGAGTTACAATTGGGATTCTATCTAATGGAAACATGCTTCTTGAAGATTTCCCGGGACTTGGAAAAACATTGTTAGCAAACACTTTTGCTCGTTCTCTTGGTTGTAAATTCAAGCGTGTTCAGTTTACTCCTGATTTGTTACCCTCTGATATCATGGGTACATACATGTACGATCAACAAGCGGGTGAATTCAAATTAAGGCCAGGACCTTTGTTTGCAAATCTTCTACTTGCTGATGAAATAAATCGTGCTCCTCCAAAGACTCAAGCCGCTTTACTTGAAGCAATGGAAGAAAAACAAGTTACTATCGAAGGTATTACTCACAAGTTGCCTGCTCCATTCGTAACTTTAGCAACTCAGAACCCTATTGAGCAGGAAGGAACATACCCACTTCCAGAAGCGCAAATGGATAGGTTTCTAATGAAAATGAGCATGGGTTATCCAAATCGTCAAGAGGAAAAAGCAATCTTAGCTCGTAGGAAAATGCGTGGAAAGGATGATCACGATGTGGAACAAATCACTTCACCAAAGAAGGTTGTTGCAATGCAAAAAGCCCTTGAAGAAGTACATATTGACCCAGCAATACTTTCGTATATTGTAGAGCTTGTTCAGAGGTCTCGAGAAGATCACAGAGTGATTACAGGTGCTTCTCCTCGTGCAAGTCAATCCTTGTTCAAAACAGGAAGAGCAGCAGCAGCAATCGATGGTCGAGACTATGTAATCCCAGATGATATCAAATCCGTTGCATTACAGGTTGTTAGCCATAGAATTGTATTGAAGCCAGAAGCTAAGATTCGAGGAATTACTGGCATGCACATTATGAGGAAGATTTTGAATGAAGTCCCAGTACCTGTAATTCAATAATTTCTCAAAATAGACTTACTTTGTCTGCGAACTCTGATGTAGGACGGATTGAGTGGATGGACTGAAGATAATGGATCCTTACAAGACAATCATAGCCTGCACCAATCAAAAGGGAGGATGTGCAAAAACAACAACGGCTGTGAATTTAGCTACTTCTCTTGCAGAAGGGAATTCTAAACTTGGCATCCCTCCATCGAAAGTTCTGTTAATTGACTTAGATCCTCAAGGTAATGCATCTACTAGTTTTGGCGTAGACAAAAGGCTCGATGTTCCAACAGTTTACGAACTATTAATGCAACCTACTGGAGAAGATCTAAATATTCACGATTTTCTAATTGGGCCTGAAATTTTAACTGATGAAATGCAAAGATCATTCAAAAATATGAATCAAGATCAAAGAATACCAAAACGGCTTAAAGTCGAAAATTTGTATTTATTGCCTTCTAATATTAGACTTTCAGGAGCGGAGATTGAGTTAGCTACAAAATTAGGGCGTGAAACAAGATTACGTGAAGCATTAGCACCAATAATGAATGACTTCGATCACATAATCATTGATACTCCTCCATCTCTTGGTTTATTGACAATAAATGCA
>DAPV01000094.1:21113-40986 GCA_002502625.1 Euryarchaeota archaeon UBA125 | reverse complement strand
AAAAGTCACTGATTCAATATTATCTCTCCCAGGAATAGCCGAAATAAAGGGTGCTGGTGATTCAAAAATCAGTTTAATTATAGAATCCACAATATTTGAAAATGCAGCATCAAATTCGACTATTGATGGAGGGGTATTGGCCGCTCTAGGTGGAGAAGCATGGGAAGAATTGGAAGCAAATTCTACTATCGATGCTCAAGTGCGGCTAGTTCCTCCACATGTTTTCGCATATACAATGGCTTATTTCACTGGAAGTAAGGAACATAATGTAAGAATGAGACAAAGAGCATTAGATATGGGATTAAGACTTAATGAATTTGGATTATTTCCTCTAGAAGGACTAGGAGATGCAACGGGACTTCAAGCAGCAAAAAATGGTTTACCTGCATTCGATGAAGAAGAAATTTATGAACATCTCCAAATGAAATGGGTACCCCCCGAAATGAGAGAAGATATGGGAGAAATTGAAGCAGCACTATCTGGAACTCTCCCTTCTTTAATCGAACCAGTTCAAGTAAAAGGAGCGCTACATAATCATACTACTGCTTCAGATGGTACTGGTTCATTAAGCGAAATGGCTGAAGCAGCAATAGATCTTGGCTGGGAATTCCTAGGTATCGCGGACCATTCTGAGATACTAAATATAGGAGGAAGAAGTATTGGAGTACCTCAAGATAAGGTTGTTCAACAGGGAAATGAAATTAGAGATATGAACTATAAATGGGAGGAAGAAGATACAAATTTTCGACTTCTTCATGGTTCAGAATGTGATATTTTAGCAGATGGGAAGTTGGACTATCCCGATAGTATCAGGCGCGAATTTTCTCATGTAGTAGGTAGCGTACACGCAATAGGGTCATGGAGGAATCGTGATGAAATTGAAAATACTGAAATCTTAATCAAAGCCATTGAAGATCCTACGTTTACCATTTTAGGGCATCCTACTGGGCGAATAATTGGTGGAAGAGAAGGATTTCCATTAGACCTACATGCAGTTCTAAGGAGAATGGGAGAACTAAATGAAGAAGGAATTTTGAAGGCTTGCGAAATCAATGCTAGTCCTTACAGATTAGATTTAGATTGGAGATTATGTAAATTTGCTAAATCACAAGGTGTTCCAATTGTAATTAATCCTGATGCACATTCAACGAAGGGACTGAAGGATGTGTGGTTTGGAGTCCAAATGGCAAGAAAAGGTTGGCTAGAAGAAGCAGATGTTTTGAATTGTCTACCTGGAAGTGTAATTGAAGAAAGAATGATGGAAGGAAAGTGATGAAAAGAATCGATAAAGCAAAGAAAATAGGAGAAATTCTAGACGATTTATACCCAGAAACTCCTATTCCTCTAGAGCATAATGACCCTTACACACTACTGGTAGCAGTAATGCTATCAGCGCAAACAACCGACAAAAAGGTCAATGAAGTGACTCCTGCTCTATTTTCTGTTGCCCCTAATCCTTATGCTATGGCATCATTAGAAGTAGACGACATAAAGGAAATTATTCGTGAAATTGGTTTATCTCCTACAAAGGCAAAAAACCTCAAAAAAATGGCTGAGCAGATTATCTCTAATGGTGGAGAAGTAATTCCAGATTGGGATTTTTTAGAATCTCTAGCTGGAGTTGGCCATAAGACTGCAAGTGTTGTAATGGCTCAAGCATTCGATATTCCTGCATTTCCAGTTGATACTCATATTCATAGACTGGCATCTAGATGGGGATTAAGCAATGGAAAAAATGTTGAGAAAACTGAAAAAGATCTCAAAGCAGTTTTTTCTAAGGAAACTTGGAATGCAAGACATTTACAAATCATCTTCTTCGGAAGAGAACATTGCCCAGCAAGATTTCATGATCTTGAAAACTGTCTAATTTGTTCATGGGCTGCAACGAAAAAACGTATACAAGAAGAGAAAAAATAAGAATTATTGTTCTCCTTCTATCTCCGGAGGGTGATAACTCCAATTTTCAGTAGATATGAAGTTATTATCATTAGTAGACTGAAAGAGACGGCAGAAAATTTTCGCATATTTTAATCGAGAAATAACAACCTAATGATTCTTGGCTGAGCAATAAACGAGATGTTTTTCATTTCAACTAACTACTCCCGATGATGGGCGAAGAAGTTCGAACCATACAGGAAAATGATCAGATACATTTGAACTACTCATTTCCCTATCTATGCCCCACCATCCCGTGTAAGAACTAGCAATTTGTTCATCGAGAATTATGCGATCATAAGCACATCTTGTTGATGAAAATGTGGTATCAGCATCGTCAGGGACTACCCATGTAAAATTTGATTTTCGTATCGTAAGAGCGTCTAATTCGTTAAGAGATGCGTAGTTACAATCTGCATTCATATCACCCAAAATAACTAATTTCTTAGATTCTGGAAAAGTCATCGTTAGATTTGACAATGATTGCAGTTCATCCACTGCAACTCCGGGAGAAGTATGGATAGATAACATAAGGAACGTCAAATTAGAAAGTTCACCATTTTTTGTTAGTACAGTAAATTCGGTTAGGAAAGGCTCCCGATAAAATTCATCCAACAAAGTGTCATTGTATAATTTGGAATCATTAACCGGGTGAACAGCAGTATTTCGGTAATAAACAGCATATTGCTCTTGCCCACCAATATCATCTTCTTGTTGACCACTGCGTTCTGATAACAACATCTCCCAGTCCTCTGATGAACCATTCTTTAACTCGTCAAGAAACCTGTAAGGCACCTCTTGATTTATATCTTTAATTTCTTGGACTGTGACCATATCATAACGATCAAAAATTTCGACTAATTCTGAGACCACTTCCGGCTTACCCATCTTAGTAACACCGAATGTTCTGATATTGAAAGTAGCAAGGCGAACTGTATCATCACTATCTAATTCGATTTTATTTTCTTCAGTACGCTCAAAAAATATAATTTCAGGAACGGTTGATTCTTCACTAAAGATAACAAAGGAAAGAACTCCTGCAAGAATGATATTCAAGGCTATTGAAGCGGCGATAAACACTTGATTTATCTCAACCATAAATCATTATGAAAATTTCTACAATTTCAAACATTGTAAGTAAAAAGGGAAAAATTATTGTTTATGAATCAAAGTTCAAACGACGGGAAACATTCATCCATCAAAATATACAAGTCTATTTTGAATATTAACTTCCACTAATGAATAATCCTATTGAAGCATCCAAAAGTACAGCAGTTAAGAAACTAGTAAACCCTGCTACCCATAACATAGTAATCATCTGACCAATGGATAAAGCGATCCCTCCTCCCCTAATTCTAGCAGAAATCAATCCTAGAATTATTATCATCATCAACACTAGTATCGATACTAGAATTTTGAAGAGGAAAATATTCTCTTCAACTACCGTACTATCATCCAAAACTGGTAATCCAAATCCTCCAGATAATTGAGGAATACCTGCAACGTCGGTTTGTACTATTCCTTGAGCAACCCCACTAATGGATGAACCAAGACCTTGAACAATTGATATCGTAATGTTCAGACTAGTTATCATTGCAACTAGAACACCAAAGGCAACTCCTTGCATAGTACCGGAAGAAAGAGCTCTTCTTCTTCTTAGAGAAAGAAGATTCGTAGTATTTTTCGATACTAATTCCGCTACACCTGCTGGCTCCCCACTAGTTTGTGCTCCCTCAAGATAGATACGAATAAATCTAGAAACCATCATAGAATTTGCATCTGCAGCAAACCAATCCCAAGAATGGTCACTGTCAATTCTCATTGAAAGTCTACGTTCTAACTGATCAATGGACTTATTCAGTGCACCAAAATCAATGCCTTTGAGGGCTCTAACAGTAGCACTTGGCTCAGAAGAGCGAGCTTGAGCAGTTCCCCCAAGAGCACGAATAAAGCCAGGATATGATTCATCTCTACGACGAACAGATTTCTCTTCTCTACCAACTAAATATGCTGGGACTGCAAATGGTGTGACAATCACTGCAACAGCTAACAAACCATATTGATCCCAATTATCTAGAATAAAAGTAAAATCTACTAAAAAACTAGAAAACAGTGTAGATGAAATTAGCAAAACCCCAAAAATGGTAGCCAAAACCCAAGATCTTCGCATTTTTATTTTGTAATCAGTAGCCATATCATTACGTGAAAATAAATCATCATCTGGAATTAAAACCATAAATGAAATCAAGCCAAATAATTGTAATAATGTGTAAATTAATGCTGCAAGAAGAATCCACCTAATTCTAACCATTACTGTCCAAGGATCATCATCTAGAGTACCTGTCATAAACAAAACAAGATGTATACCCGAAATCACTAGTAAGAACATACCAGTTGTGGTTAGTGAAATGTAAATTTCTCGAAGTGTATCTACAGCCTCTAATCTTGTATCGTATAAAGTATTGAATTCTGATTGGAATGTATCCTGCTCAGATCTCATGAAATCTTCTAACGGCTGGCCTGCTTCAACAGAAAATGCCATTCGATCGAGAAAATCACCCCAGATTGGTGATGGGCTTTGTCTCCCAACTATTCTAGCCGCTTCTGGTAAGTTAGTATGCCACCTATCTACAAGAGTTTCAATTGCTTGTACTTCTTCAGCTAAGGCGCCATAATCCCCCATTTGCTTTAGAATATCAAACATGGATTGAGCACCTGCATCACCTAAAGATAAAATTCCCATTCTAGTGATGAACATGTGCATTTCACGCTCAATTGAGATAGCATGACGTTGAGTCTCAATTAAAGGCCATACAGCAGCTGCGCCACCAGTCAAGATTGGAAATATTAAGGCGAGGATAAGACCAGATGCTCCGGTAAATAGTCCCGATGAAATATAGAAAATTATTGCTCCGATCAATAGTCCAAAAATCGATGCCGGAAGAACAATCTTCAGAGCATATTCACCAATAGGCATTCCTAATCGACGAATTGCAATTTGCCATGTAGGGAGACGCTCCATATATCCGTCTCCTAACTACTAATGATTCACCCCTACCCAGGTGTCGATGGCGGAAGAAAATTGCTCCCATCCTTGCTGATAATAAACATCTAAAATATCGAAGACATCATCATAATGAGTTAAATCACGATCTGCCATTCGTTGAATCGCTTCCGTTCTTCGATCCATTTCATTGTAGATTTCACGTTTGTTTGCAAATCCCATCATGGGAGCCATCTTATTTTCCATCAAATGTGATTGAAACATCCCTCTGAAGTAATGCTTGTCAATTACAGGGTCCCACTCAAACATACCTCGAGTCAAAATACCATCTGCAAACTTATTGTAACCTATCACCTCATCTATTCCCGTAATTCTTCTTGCAATCCCCCCTCCAGGAGCTTCAACGACTTCTTGGAAAATTGCGAAATTAAGATTATCAAAAAATCGGGCAGGGACATTGATAGGATCTCCTGTGAATCTCTGAATCATTTTGACAATAGATGATGCGTGGAAGGTTGCAATCACAGGATGACCTGTCTGCATAGCTTGGAATGCAGTGGCTCCTTCTACACCACGTATTTCTCCGATAATGATGTACCTAGGTCTAGAACGAAGGGCTGCTTTCAATAAATCAAACATTTCAACTCTAGAATCTTCATTTTTAGAATCTCTTGTAACCAGCCTCTGCCATAATCTATGACGGACCTTTACTTCAGGAGTATCTTCAGCAGAATATATCTTTACATTGTGATCAATAAAGGGTAAAATTGCATTCAAAGTTGTTGTTTTTCCTGATGCAGTTTCACCAGAAACAAGGAGAGACATTCCGTTTTCGAGACCTAACCAGATGTATGCAGCTTGTTGTGCTGACATTGTTCCCCACTTAATCAATTGAATAACCGAAATAGTCTCTTCAGCAAACTTTCTGATTGTAAAAGATGGACCTAACATCGAAACATCATCGCTGAATATAATATTGATTCTTGAACCGTCCAATAATGCTCCATCAATAATCGGTTTACTATCGGATACTGGACGTCCAATTCTCTCAGACATTGAACGAAGATATCTTGCCAGAACTTCTCTATCTCTGAAACGAATATTAGAAGTCACCATTCCGAAAACCTTGTGATCCATATTGATATATCTAAGACCTACAGAATGTATATCTTCAAGCATCTCGTCTGAAAGTAATGCTTCTAATGGGCCAGATTTAACTAAGTCTCTTACAATGATATATTTTAGTCGTTCTAATTGCTCTTCGGTAACGGAAATTGAGGATTCACCTATTCCAAGAAAACCCATAGCAGGTCCCAGAACGCTATCTGGTTGAATCGCACTAGAACTAGTAGTAGTCATACGTGCAATCATTCCTTCAAGAATCCCTTCAAATTCAGAATCAGAAGTGAACGAAGGTGCACTTGGTGCATCACGCAATAATCGGTCAACAATTTCTTGGCGAATGATTTCTTCTTCTTCATTTAAAACTGGCTCAATTCCAAACCACAATGTCGTACCTGCTCCTTGTTCATCATCTTCAGGCGGCTTGTAGATATGGGCAAAAAGAGGAGGTTTAAGACTGTAAATCAAATTCATAGGTTCAATTTTCTTAGCACCCCTATCTAATGGGCCATAGAAGTAAGGACGTGAACCGTGTTGAGCTTCAAAATCCTCTACCCATCTACGTACGTGAGAATGGCGAGCCATTAGCCCATCAAGATCGCCTTTAGCAATCTCAAAATCCTCATTTTCGTCCACAATTCACACCTCAACTGACAGCCGTAATATCGACAATGAATCCCATACTAGGTTCTACTCTCCATCCAATTCTAGCCTGTACAGGTCCAGCCGCTCGAAGGAAACGAGTTACTGCTAATGTACGATTAAGTTGACCACCTTGAGTAGTAGACAGTAAACCTAGTACTACCTCTGCTGAACCTTTAATTTCTCTAAGTAACGCAGGTTTAACTTCATCAGAGTCAAAACATAACATTAGAGTACGGCCATCAGCAGTAAATCGTCTAATTGAGGAAAGAAGAGCGGAAGGATTTGTATCTGGAGGAATTAATTGTGATGCACGGTCGATAATTACAAAATCAGCGGCTTTAAGCCCCTCATTAGACAATAAATCATTGATAGTAATTTCTACTTCTACTTCTTCTGTTAGTACACCAAATCTAGACATAAGTAAAAATTGACCATTATCGATATAATCTGACATTCCATATCCGATACTATCGACTTGTTCAAGCCAGCCCCTAGTGGTTAATTCAGTAGTAACTAAAGCAACCTTTGTTCCATTTTCAGAAAGTCCGAATGCTAGTCTTTGAGCGATTAGACTCTTCCCCCCTCCTATATCTCCTTCAACAATCATCAGAGAACGATTAGGGATTGCTGCGCCAAGGCTGTTAGCCAAACTGTCTTGTTCTAAACCAAAAGGAAATGAGTCTTCAGACAATTCGAACCACCTCTGTAAATGAATACACACCTCTGGCTGGGTTCAAAGTATCTGATAAAATAACTACATTCAGGTATATCTCATCATTACTGGATAGAGAAATATTACCTTGAATAGTGAAATTAACTATCGACCCAGGCAACCAAACTGATGGAATGACACCTCTTTGAGACACATTCATTGAGGAACCATTGAGAAGAACAACTGTATCGGTGATATTCAACGTGAAATCACCTGTATTTTGGATTGTAATCATTGTCTGATTTGTGGTAGGATTCCAATCAATATTCATTGGATCAGTGATTAAAGTAGCCTCTGTTTTTTCATTAGCTTCAATTTGATCCGCACCATCATTCAATGCCATAGAAACGCCTGCCCATGCTTGAATTAAAACAGCGGAGACAATTCCGGCTACAATTAGGCTGGCAACTAACATTATCATATCTGAAGCACCGCCATCTGCCATTGAATCACCTACTGTATCGTTGCACCTGAACTATGACCAAATGAAGAAACAAATGCTCGAACTGGAGTTCCTGTCACGGTATCTGAACCCATAACTGTCTCTCCAGGAAACAAATATTTTGTTGAGGAATAATAATCAGAAAATGGAGCGGGGTCGCCTCCATCTAGAATTATCCAAATTTCTGAAAATAAGACTGAATCCGAACCTTCATTTGTAATATTGATGAAAAGAGTTGATGTTGCTAATGTGGCATTATCAATTTGAACTTTTACATCTTTGGATTCATTGGCATCAATATCCTCAAACCGCTGGCGATTCTCAAGAGTAATGACCATTGCATTAGCAAAAATAGACAAAAGAACAGTGCCTACAATCAAGGCGCCAACACTGGCAGAACCGCCCACATCTCACTCCCCCGGCTCAAAATCAACCATGGGTGCGGAAGGAATAGAAGATTGTCCAGTTGAAGTGGAAGATTGTGAACGCCACGCTTCTACCATCGCTACAAAAGTCAATAGTGGACGGTTGGGGAGTGTTGCATTCCCACTACCTTCGCCAGGTTGAGCTAGAGAAGTAATACCACTGAGTGTTTTTGCTTCGGATGAAGTAAGGAAACCACTTTTTGCTGCAGCTTGAATAAACAACTGAGCATCATGACCAGATAAATTATCGAGAATAAGAGCCGCTATCTTTGCAGGATCAACACCTGGTCCTGAAATTTCTGAATCTTTTGAACGTAGAAATGGATTCAATGCTAAAGACTGCGCCTCATACAAATCAAGTAATCCTGGACCTGCATGAACTGCATCTACCCCACCAGATTCGCTGTCAGAATTGCCCAATGAAATCGTCTTAACTTCTCCATCTTCTCCTACAGTATGCATTACATCTGATGAAGATGAAGAGGAACTTGCATGCCCCAAAGCTAAGTTTGTCTCCATGTGGCCAATCGATGCTTCTAATCTCTCGAATCGATCTGCAAGCATTTTGAGTAATTCGTCAGGAGGAGGACCACTAGAAGAGGAACCAGAAGAGGGAGGAGAGCCCGAAGGAGCCTTCGAACCCATATCCCCCATGAATCCTACACGTGTTGCACCCGGAGTGAACAACCATGCCTCAAGATCAGTAGGACGATATTCCGGCGGAATATCGATTTGATCTACAGTAACACGTGAAGCGGCATCGAGCCTATCTGCTGTACGTCCCTCATTACTATCCATCTAATCACCTTATTTCCATTGACCACCCTCAAGGCCCGAAGGCCTCAAAGGAAACACCAATTCAGTAATCAAACGATGAGTGAACCAGGGTCAACAGCGTTGAAAGTCAACTGGGAGTAGGTCTCACCGCCGCCATCGACGATGATGCGAAGCTCCATTGTGTCTCCAACACTAGCTTGGCAACCGTCAACTACTGCGTTACCTGCTCCATCGTCAGCGTCATCATCAGTATCGATTACTATGGTGAAGGTTTGACCAGCAGTAACAGAATCTCCCGTAGTCATTACAGTTCCATCGAGGGCTTCTCCGAATACGTTGGTTCCATCATCGAGGTTACCGGTATTGATGTCAACATTTGCCGTAGCTCCATCATCGCAAACAATCAGCCACGTGATATCAGAAATGAGAGTAGAATCAGAACCTGCTGCCATCTGGACAACTAGTGTGATTTCATCAACAGCTGTTGCTGGTTCAGCGTCAGCTGTCGATACGTAAGCCATGACAACTTGGATCTTACCCGAGATTTCGTCACGGGTGTCGTCACCAGTTGCCTCAGCACGCTGCTGAAGTTCTTCTGCAGTCTTGATAATGATTGTAGATGCTACTGCTGCTACCAAAATTAGCGCAATAAATACAATCATTGCACCGATACCAATCGATGCTCTATCGTCGTTCATGTAGGGGGTGTTTCTCTTATTCATGGTGTTCACCGTTCCTCTGCACCCCATTGAAGTATATCATAGTAGTCCTAAGAAAGAAGAAAATCAATAAACAGATTACAATTTTTTATCTATCTTGCATCAATTTCTGTGGCTACATGAACTACTTCGCCAGGAGCAAGATTTTGTACAAATGGTACGCGTTTTGCCGAGAAGCCTCGAGGAAGCCAAGCCTCAACAACGAAACCTTCTATTGCCCGTAGAGTTCGATTCTCGACCCTAGACATTACAGATACGTCACCCATATCTACCATATATCCTGTAACTATTGAAACTTGTTTAGACAAAACTAAATTTTCTGAAATTGTACCAGAAGGATGGATATGAATCCCCATTTCAATTATACCTCTAGGAGGAATTGCAGGGATTTGTGCAGCTTTAGGCTCAGCAATCCAACCAGTTGGAGCAGGTGCCGCAATCCGCATTGCAGGTAAATCGTGTTCACCTAGATTCTCAATAGTCATCATTAACAGTCCATGTTCTAATTCGGGTGGCCAACGAGCTTCGACAGTAAAGAAGAAACGTCCTGCAACAAATGGATTAACTCGACCACCTGAATCACTCAATGATTGAATGGCAGTTCTAAAGGAATCCAAAGCTGTTTCCCACTCTCCCTTTCCAAGATCGATTAAACCATCTGTGACCATACCTCTGGCTCTTTTTTCTTCTTCACTTAAGTCATCAAGACTAGCGAGATGTTGTTCTAAGGCTAGTAAAGATCGATGTAAACGAATGACCTGTTTCTCAAGAAACTCTGCGTCTCTATTTGCTTCCTTCAAATCGGCTCTTGCTTTGAATGGCCGATGATTCCACAAAAAATGTCTTACTCTTGCAGAGCGAATAGTTAATTGATCAACGAATCTGGAAGATGCATCGGCACCTGATCCCATTAAATCATCAAATGGATCATTGCTCATCATTCTTCTTCACCGCCAGTAATTTCTTCTGATTCTTCATCCGGATTGAATGCTTCGGGCACAGGAGGAGGAGCAGCAAACGGGTTTACTCGATTCTGTGTTCTACTCTGAAGAATTCCCCTAATTCTAGCAGTTCGAATATCCAAGGCAGCCAGGTCGTTGTGTATTGATCCATACAATCTATCGAGATACCTTAGAAGAACTAGACAAATCGTTCCTAGCACTACAATATATCCAACACTTGAACCAATACTAGAAACACCAGTATTCACTTTCAGACTAGGGTCTATTGTCATCATTAGTACAAAGAAAACCGGGGCCCCAAGTAGAATCCATCCGACTTCACGTCTTGTAGTCTCAATCTCCTCAGCATGATTTCCTAAAGCTGACCTTTCTCCAATCAGTGTCTTTCGTCTATCATCATGAATGGCTTGAATCTCTCCTGCACCCAACCATGAAACTACGAACATCCAAAGGGTTGCTAAAGAAATAGAAACTAAACCAATTTCTGGAATAACCGAAGAACGGGCTAAAACTGCTAATCCTAACATTGCTAAGTATGTAGACCCATGAAGAGCGCGTTCATCATCATCTAATCCTCTTCTGAAAAGGAATAAAGAAAGAACTAGAACTAAAATTCCAGATATCAACGATATAAGGAATCCAGGACTCCAAGTATCAACAGACAAAGTACGAATTTCTTCATCATTTTCCATCACATTACCGTAAACAGAATCAGATAATAGCAAATTGAACGTACAATCAAATTTACCTTCAGTAACATACCACGGAAGTGCATCGGCAGATACCGTCCAACTTACCTCTGTAGACTCTTGAATTCCCAATGGAGGTATAATCCTTGGAGAATTATCAATTATATTTACAGAACCAGTGCAAGAAACAGTAACTACACTGTTCAATGGTAATATTGCAGTACCAGTATTGGATATATTAACTACTAATTCAGTAGTACTTCCTTCTACAAGAGAACCATCACTAAAACTAATATCTGAAATTCTTGGATCACTGTAAGAATCTAATCTAATTTTTACAACAAACGTAGTACCTAACCTACTTCCGGCTTCATCTAAATTTTCAAGATTAAAGGTCAAATCCCAACCATCACCCGGAGCGATTGATGAAGAATCAGGCATTGTTACAAGAATATCGAAAGAATCCAACGCATAAGGTGAGGCAGAACCAAGTGAATGGATATCGTTAGGCACCAAAGGATCTGGCCCTCC
Source organism: Euryarchaeota archaeon UBA125 (assembly GCA_002502625.1). Classification (GTDB taxonomy): domain Archaea; phylum Thermoplasmatota; class Poseidoniia; order Poseidoniales; family Thalassarchaeaceae; genus MGIIb-N2. The sequence continues at coordinate 29,023 of DAPV01000094.1, read as the reverse complement.
TGCAATAGCAAAACTCCACGATGTATCAGGGTATAGAGAATCATTGACTGTTCTTTCAGCAGAAACATATCTCAGCGAATAGGAAGAAGGAGAAAGTGTCCCCGTTTGACTCAATTCGGGAACATGCATCCAATCTACGTTCAAAGTATATTGAGGGCCATCAGAACCTCGAAGAATAATTGGATCGTCTGTTTGTACCCTCTCAATTACTAGAGGTGTTGACCAACTAGCATTACCTCCAACTTCTCCTCGAGGCACAAACTCAAAGGATAATGTTCCTGATTCCTTATCCCAATGTCGATCATCGGTAGGCGTCATTGAAAGATTAATCCAACGTTCCTGACCTACGCTTAATTCCAATGTGGCAGGGCAAACTGGTTCTGACCAGCGACCAGAACTAGAAGCATCTACAGAACAAGAAACATCAAGGATTACAGCATCATTACCTGCATTTTTCATTAGATAAGAAACGTCTCTTGATTGTCCAGGAATGGTTGCTATCCTAGAAGGAGATGATGACATAACTAGTTGGAAAACTGGTTTGATAGAAACGGTAACATTAGATTGCCCTACAATAAAATTGTCAGTTGTATTGAATACCAAAATCGGAATAGTGTAAGCCTGTCCAGCCAGTGGAACTTCTTCGGAATCAAGGGCAGGGACAGTAACTCTTACTATTAATCCCGAAATAGTTTCTCCAGGAGAAATATCGATTAGATCAGATGATTGTACCCAGCCTTCGGGAGTTGTGAGATTAAATGTACCCACTTCTCTTAAATTTCCTCGATTTTCTAATGTTACTGCAATTTCTAATGTTTCTCCAGGTATTGCTTCAAACAATGCGTCATGAGATAATCTGATATCATGTATTTTCTCAATACCAATCAGTACACTAGAACGATCTTGTTCAGTCCCATTATGTCCTAAAATTAATTCAAAAGAATAAATTGAATCTGCCCTTGCAGTAGATAATGCGGTAACATCTACAGAAAGTGTTGCGTTAGCACCGGGTTCTACAGTTACAGTACTTGGCGCTCCGATAGTAAAGTCAGTTCCTCCAACAAAATTGCCGGTTGAAATATCAAATGATTGAAGTGAATTACCCATATTTCTAACTATGAAACTTGCAGTTTGAGTTCCTTCAGAAGGAACTTCGATTTCCAATGAATCTGGTTCTATTAGAGCACCTATTACCTCATCAAGAACAAATCTAGCTGTTCCATTATCTACAAACGAACCCTCGCCATCAAACAAAAAAATCTCAATTTCGTGTACTATGTCTGCTCTGGCATCTGAAGGAGGAGTTGCAGTTACCACAACATTCTGGAAAACAGAATCAATACCTGTTGGCCATGTTCCAACCTCAGGCGCTAATGCAGTAACAGCATTAGGTGTTAGATCAACAACCCATCCAGAAATACCTGGCGACGATAGAGTGTAATCGGATAGAGCATTTCCATTATTAGTCAAAACCATTGTAGCATTGTTCTCTACTCCAGGAACACCAGCAGTAATTGGACTATCTTCTAATTCCCCATCAATTACTGTTTCAATAATTACTCGGAATGAAGATGAGGTGTCTGGAGAAGTAATTCCAACCATTCCCGATAGTGAAGTGGATGCAGTCAGGGTGAAATTTAGTGCCCCTGCTGCGGGCAAAGTCTCTGTAGGACCTAGTACTGATACAACCAGAGTACGTGATTGACCCAAATCTAGAGTAGTAGAATTTGGCCCTACTGATGAATTCCAACGAGATGATTCCTGTGCACCATATGTTGCTCCATCTACAGAAGTAAACTGTGTTGCTTCTGAGGTAATATTGATGATGGCAGAACCCATTGTTCCCGATGGGAAATTACTCAACAATGAGACTTCCAAATCAAACATTTTGAACATATTTCCGGCTTCTAATTCATCAGTTGTGAATATTAACTCTTCAACATAAGGATTCATAGAAACGCTAACTGAGGGGCGGACCTCGATATCACTAATATTCGATGCAGTTAGTGCTGAGTCTCCTTCAACTGGAGTAGAGGTGATTCTGAGATGTAACCTGTTGCCTGCAGAAATTTTCGCTTCAGGGTCTAGGGGAGAGGTCAATGTTGGAGCTGTAATTGTAATGGTAATGGCTCTAGAGTTTCCCGGGGACATCAGATCTGTGGTAGTAGTATCAATATCTACATTCCATCCATCTGGATTTTCTTGAAGACCTGCAGTGAGATAGAAATGAGCCGGTGATGTACCTGTATTTACCAACGTATAATCTACAATTACAAATGAACCAGGGTCGATATACAACAGTGAACCGTTACTTCGTAAATCTGATTGGTAAAGATCTCCTGCAAGAACTGAGGCCCTAGCAGAGACACTGACACCAGAAGTTGTACTATTCACATATACTGTAACTGTTTCAATATCAGAACGATCCGCTGTAATCGGTACATCTACTGGGACATTTATCGGTGCACCTGTATTGGAAGCTAAATTGGTAATAGTTGAAGGCAAACTAGAATCATCAACCCAGTTTGAAACATTACTATATTCAACAGTGTAGGTGTCAGATGCGGAACCTAGATTTTGAACAATAAATAATAGTCCTGTTCCACTACCTGGGTCCACTGAAATGTTTGCAGGTGGAGTAACTGTGGTATGGGAATCGGACAAAACAATATTTCGAGAAGAAATGGGAATATCCGATGTAGAGCCATCAGAAAATGAGATCTTAAACAATCCACTCATAGTATATGTACCAGATAATGGAGAACCATCAAACGATAGATTTACTGCCGAATTTCCAGCGTTTTGAGAAAGAGAACCTGGCGAGGCATGTGTTACACTAGATGTCAATGGAATAGCAGAACCTCCTCCAGACGGAGTTAGAACCAATTCACCTTCAACAGAAAAGGGAATATTTCCAGTATTCGAGAATACCCAATCTCCGTGCCAGATATCTCTACCTATTACGTCTCCATCATTCGGAAGTGTATTAGATACCTCAACATGACTAGAAGTATCTTGAATTGTTAGAGTATGTGGATAGACTAAATCATCATTTGAAGGATCAGAATCAGAACCAGCAGTAGCAGTAACTGAAATATCAGCCGTTCCAGAAGTTTGTGCCCATTCAAGTAAATGTACTTCTGATGAACTTCCTAACAAAGTGAATGGTACAGAATCAACTACAGAGGAGACACCCGAATTAACTGCAACATTAAGTTCCAACGTACCAGTGGCTGTAGTAGTACCAAGATTGACAATAGTAACTCGGACTTCATGTGCCACATTTGCCAAGGTGTGCACTCCTCCAATAACTGCAGACGCGGAAATTATTTCTACACTATCTACTGAGACATCGACTGAACGTCCGGATGTTAGTGAAGGAGAGTTTTCAATTTCAGAAATTGCTAAATGACCCAAAGAAGATATCAGAAGAAGAGTCACCAGAGTAATAGCATGGAAAAATTTCACTACAGGCTACCTCCTGATTTTTGAATTCTAATTGTTCGGCCTTGACCCCTGTACAATGAAACTAATTTGTCAAGTAAATGCGTATGCTCATCTTCAGTAATACCAAGTTTTCTACGCTCATCCCAAAGGAGCATCTGTTCTGTCCTAGTAAGGAGACCATCTTTGAGATAGATTTCTAAAGTTCTACGATATGTATCTCTATCACTAATAGCATAAATCAAACCATTTGAATCAATAATATCTGCTCGTTCTTGTATTCTATTGCCTAATTGATTAGCTTCTTCATAATTTATACTGCGAGAATCAACTTCGCCTTGGATTTCATTCGCAATCAACTGGAGATCTTGTAGGGTTCGAGACTTTTGGACTCGGCGGAGGAATTTCCTAGCTTTCCTACCCAGTCGATTAGACATTGCATGGCCTCCGCTATACCATGTCAACCTCAGGAAGGATATGAAGGAACCGCAAATAACATTAGAAATTCCTGTAGCAAAACAAACGAAATGAAGACATACCTAAACTTCTCTGCGACAACTAATGGACCCTGTGAGCGGAGCAGTGATTGCCACTTTAACAGTGGGCTCCGTTCAAGGCATCTATCGAATTCTAAGAGGAGATGCACGAAGAGCAATGCTCCCTTCTATGGCATCTCTTCCCGCCCCTGTCATTGACAAAGGCCTCAGACGACCAAGAAAACAATTGGACCGTAGTGTAGAAATAAGTTCAACTTCCAGTGCAAGAACACAAATTCCTACCCCAGAAGTAGAAGAAGAAGTTGTAAAAGAGGAAGTTGTAGATGATGAACCACAACCTGTAGATCTACCATCTGCCCCTGATCTCGATGATGCAGAAGTAATTGGAACCGAAGTTGAAGCGGAACAAGAAGACGTGTTCGCTGAAAGATTGGGGCGTGAAGGAGCAGCTAGCGGAGAAGTACAAGTGAGTCTAATCTGGTTCAATAAGAACGATTTAGATTTATCAGTAGTATGCCCAAGTGGAGAACGGATTTCATTCGATAATAAAATTTCCAATTGTGGAGGTCGTTTAGATATCGACATGAATGAAACTGGAAACTCGGAAGAGCCTGTTGAAAATGTATTCTGGGAAAAGGATGCACCTAAGGGAAGATATCGAGTATTTGTAGAACATTTCGAAAAACACGATTCTACGGACGTAACAGAGTTCAATATCCTAGTTTCCGTTGAGGGGAATCCAAGAGAATTCAAAGGTCAGATCAGTAGCGGTGACCCCCCCCAAGAAGTTTGTTTCTTCGATGTATAATGAGTAAATCGTTTTTTATTCATTATTAAATCTTGAATTGATTATCGAAATTAGTATCTTAATAAATATATTTACGTCATTCGTTATTGAATCATTATAATCATTATATCAATTATTAATCAATATAATAGAATGATTCATAATGAGTTATATCATGAGAAGTACATGGTTGACGTGACCCTTTCAGTGGAAGATATCCAATTAATCCAATGGATTCAAGCTGCTCAAGACAAAGGAATCACACTAGAAGAATGGTTGATCTATAGCGCAAATTCAAATTCAGAGAATAAAGATAAGCAAATAGAATCACCTTCAACGGAGATAGGAATACTTTCTGGCTTAGCAGAGAGGGCATGGGACAGGAGGGCAAAGGCTGGCGATTCATTAGCAGAAAGAGAGATGGGGAATAGAAATTTCCTTCGTTTAGATTCAATCAGAGGTGAACCCGTAATTGGAGCAAATATTGGGCGATTAGAAAATGAAATGCTGCCTTCTGGTCTTCTAAGATTGCTGCCGATGAAACATGCACTACGGCTCTTATGGTCATTAACTAATGGAACCAAAAGATCCTTGCCAGATGGAACATTAAGAGAAGCAATGAATCAAATGTTGAAACTAAATGGTCAGAAATTAGCTGAAGAAGATAATCAATTTGGTAGAGGGAGAGGAGAAAGGTTAGCAGCAGGATTTAGTCACCTTGACGATTCAGCAAGAGGTAGGGCAGTTAACTGGATGATTGGGTCTCCTGGAGGGTCTACCAAATTATCTGCCATGGAAATTATTGGATGGTCAACTAAGGATTCAGAAGGGTATCGTTTAACGCCACATGGCTTAGATTTAGCAAAATTACCAAACCCTATCCTCGATAGAGATCTCCCACACGAAGGACCGTTTAGCCCCTTAGAAAGAACTTTGATTCTAGACTCAATCCACCATCGTCTTCCTATGGAATGGAATATTATGAGGACATTAATCGATGGCATGAGAGGTGGAGCAGTTGGTAACGAACGACTAGATGCCAGAATGAAAAGAAAATTTGGAGACGGAACTACATTTAATTGGACTAATTCAATTCTACAACTCAGGAGAGTTGCTGCAGTAACAAGAATGAGCGAATTAGGGCTAGTTATACGTCGACGCGACGGCAGAAAAACCTTGTCAGAACTATCTGAAGATGCTATTAACATAATTGAATTCACAGAAAGTGGCCCAGAATAAAAACATAGTATTGACTATTACGAACGAGTGGGGATGACATGAGCGGACCAAATGTAGGAGACAAAGCTCCTGATTTCACAGCAAAACTACAGAATGATGAAGATTGGATACTTTCAGAAAATCTCAAAACAACAGGAATTATTCTCTATTTCTACCCTAAAGATAGTACTCCCGGATGTACTACACAGGCTTGCGATTTTCGCGATGCTATGCCCGTCCTAAATTCTGAAAATTGGACAGTTGTAGGCGTCTCAAGAGATTCCGCTGCAAGCCATATTCGTTTTATTGATAAGCAAAATTTGAATTTCGATCTCATAGTTGATCCAGATACTCAAATACATCAACTGTACGGTGCTTGGGGAGAAAAAAAGAACTATGGAAAGGTGTACATAGGTGCGATTCGTAGTACTTTCATCATTGGTCAAGATGGGATTATTCAATGGTGCGGTAAAGGTGTGAAATCAAAAGGCCATGTTGAACGATTACTAAAAATTCTTGACATCGAAAATCAATGAGGAATACAAATGTCAATTGATGAGAAAAATAGTATCATCAAATTCCTAGACAGATGCGTAGCTTATGCAAATGATTCTATCAAAAGGAAGAGAGAAAGAGGAGAAAGTGAAACTGAAATTAACAGATGGGAAGTGTATCGAGATTTTACAGCCTATGCGTCTGACGAAGTATCCCGAGGGGATTTAGATGATTGGTTTGATGAAAATGTGAAAAAATTCGATCTTAACTCCAATGTTAATTCTTTAGAAGTAGACAAAATGAATCATCAAGAACGGGCAAGATGGCTTTCAGCAATAATCTCGCCAAGACCTCTGATTCTTGTATCTACAATCTCGAAAGATGGAATCCCAAATCTGGCACCTATGAGTTCTGTATCAGTAGTATCCAATACCCCTCCCTTACTTGGGATGAGTCTTTCATCAAATCGAGAAGGAAGACCTAGAGATACTCTACTTAATCTAAAAGAAACAGGGAAAGCAACTCTAGCAATTCTTCCAGTGAATTCAAAATCATTTGAAATGGTAAATATGACAAGAAAACCAATTCCAAGAAGTGAATCTGAATGGGGGGGAATTGAAGGTTTGAGTGAGATTCCAGAAATGGTTACTGCACCTAAAGATGCTATTGCAGCAATTGAAACTACCCTAGTAGAATGTTACAAATTACCCCTGGATGCCGTAGCTGAATGGGTTGTTCTAAAGGTTGACTCAATTATCAAACCTTCATCAATGAACATAGATGAAATAGAAGAAATTCCAATTTTAACTCAAATATCAGATTATATGTTAGGAGGAATTCACCCTACTAGTTGGAAACAAAAGATGGAGTCAGATTAAATCTGTTTCAATACCTAAAACATGCCGATCTACGTCAACAGAAATTCCAACTCCTGGCACTAAAATCAAATCTTCTGAAGCATCAAGAACAAAGGCATGAATGGTTAAATCACGAGCTACCTCTTGAATTCTACGACGACATGCACTCTTTTGTGCTTCCATATGAGCTAATCGACGCAAATCAACAATTACTACATCTCCACCTTGAAGGCAATCGGAAATTTCTGAATGAGGTATAGTATGACGATCGTCAGGCTGAATATATCTCAAATGACGATCAGGAGAAATTGGTCCAGCTTTTCTTGCCCACTCAATTGATGACAAGTCCATAAAATCAGAAGAATTAGATGATGGCATTTTAGTTGGACCAGGTGGAGTAGATACCCTAGAACTTTCTTTTTCCTTAGAAGCAGAGCTAGAAGAAGGTGATGGAAGACCTAGAAGTCTGAAAATATCAACCATATCGATCACAAATCAAAATCTAAAATATCTGTTGAAGGAAGTGGCTCAGATAATTCACGTGATTTTCCTGATTCTACCGGTGGAGCATAAGTTGGCTCAGGTGCAGCAGCATAAGTTGGCTCAGGTGCA
>DAPV01000094.1:0-20737 GCA_002502625.1 Euryarchaeota archaeon UBA125 | reverse complement strand
CAGGTGCAGCATAAGTTGGCTCAGAGGCCGCAGTTTGACTAACTGTAGGAGTGGAGGAGCCCTGCTGTCCTTCTAACCATTGTTGACCATAATGATTCCACTGTTCCATTGTCCACCCAGCCGGAAGTCCTTCTGTAGGAACTGGAGGAGCAGCGTTTTCTGCACCGAATGCATAGGTTGGAGGTGGGGCATTTGGCATAGAAGGTTGGACACCTCCCATTTGAGTAGATGGAATCATCCCATATGCATCAAATTCGCTAACACGTCCTCTTCTCATCATGCCAATTCCAACTAGAAGTGAAAGCAGAACTAATGTCAGAATTAGTATTACCACTGTAGTAGTTCCTCCTTCTCCGAAACCAACATTCAGCCCTAGGAATCGAGTATCTTCAACTAAAATTTGTACATCGACTGTATCTTCTTCAGATTCGTCACCGACTGTTAATCGTACAATGTAGGTACCCGGTTCAGTAAATGTATGAGAAACGGTAAATCCTTGGTCCTCGATATCATTAGCGGTAAATCCGTCATCATCGGAGTCGAATGCTGTGTTGAAATCCCAACGATATGTTAATCGAGGCATGTCTTGACTTGAATCAGTTGTTCCTTCACCTGAGAAAACTACTTCTTGACCTACTTCAAACGGCCCTTCAGTCATGTTAATCGCACCCTTAGGGCGAAGATTTCGAATAGTAATGTTGAGCATTTCAACTGCTCGTTCTCCATCGTCATCTGTGACATGGAAAACTATCTGTGATGGAGCAGTAGCCGCATCAGGCCAAGAATATGCTAAATCTGCTCCTTCGATATCACAATCATCTTCTGAGGAGCCTTCAGAGTCTGTGTTCGAAGCCGGATTAATATCCCAACAAGCGTGAAGTGTCTCAAGGTCTGAAGGAGTGTCATAGAAGGAACCAGTTACAGAAAGGACCTGATCTTCTGCGATAGGAAGTTGTGAGGAAAATGGATCAATAGTTGGTGGAACATTTTTCACCATCAACCAACCTCTGGCAATACTTGTTCGTAAGTCGTCATTATCTGTAGCTTGCATGTTGATTACATGCATTCCATGAGTCTCATAAGAATATGTTAGCAATGAAGAAGCTCCTGCTTCATCATCACTAGACGAATTAGATGGATCTACTTCTACATCTGGCCACCACTCATAACTTAGTGAAGGGATATCATTAGACGAATCTTCAGCAGTACCTGCAAATACAATTGGCTGATCTTCTAGAACATGCCAAACCATTTGAGAATCCATTTCTATAGGAGTTCCATTTTCGTGGGCAGCAGATATGGATGCATTCCATGGAGCGATATTTGTTACATTGATACTATGGGTACTCGATGTAACTGCTCCGTCATCATCAGTAACGCTAGCTCTCATCGTGTAAATCCCCTCTACTAGAGGAGTAACAGTACAAAGTTGCGTAACTCTGCCTTGTTCGCAATCCGCATCCCAAAGGAAATCAACAGGAGCTTCTGGAGTAATTGTGTCCACATCACTATGTTGGAAGACGTTGAAAGTGATTGGATCCATTACAGGAATACTAGATCTGTCTGATGAAACTACTACTTCTGGTGCACGATTTAGAACCTCGACTGTCATGTTAGTCACTGTTGTATCGCCTTCATCATCAACTATGCTCAATCCAATTTCGTATTCACCATCATCATCCCATGACCATTCAACAACACAATCTTCTGTTGTATCTGTATAGATCACTCGCTCAATGAAACCATCCGTAGGATCACCATCATTATCATCGACTGCAAGAGGATCTTCAATCATAAAATAACAATATATGTCAGTAAAACCATCTGGGTCATCGGAAGAGGATGCATCTAGTACAACAGTTGTAAATGTGTAGAAACTATTCATCTGAGTTAAATCTGCAACAGGAAGTCGACCAACGAAAATATTGAACACATCTGCATTATTGGTTCTGTTTGCATCAGCTGTAACCAAAGAATCAGGGTCTACCTCAAATTCAAGAATGGAATCCCCAATTGCTTGATCAGAAGGGACTGTCCATTGAACATCTACTCTAACCTCGCCTAACGCAGGTAAACTAGGGATGTTTGCTCTGGTTGTACTTCCATCCGGAGAGGTAATTTCGATTTCTGTAGATGGGGCAGAAAGAATTCCTTGATTACGTACAGGAATTGAAAATTCTAATACATCATTAGGAATAGTAGTAAATCCTGTAACTGAATTTAATTGTTCAGTCACATCTCCTCGTATTCTAGTAACAGAAACGCCAGATGCTAAAGCTACAAGGTCAACTTCTACTAAATTTTCATCTAAAATCATGGTTGTTACTCCGACAGATTTGGTAGAAGAATCCCAACCAATCACCCCATGACTAGCATAGTCATATGTTGTAGGAGAAGGATCAGGCCAAGCACCAGTATCAAACTCTACATATGCACTACCGTTGGTTGCAGTAGAAAGTGAACGATAATCACCAGTGGATTCATATCTAAATTGAACTGCTTGATTCCCCAAAGGAGAACCGGTTGAAGGATCTGTCAAATTCACCCATGCACCCATATTCGTATTTAATGGCCAAGCAGGAAACGCTGTTTCTACAGAAATAACCGGATCTCTAGTAGCAGGAGTATAGGTCAATAATTTGAAGTCAATTTGTAAACCTAAATCTAACTCTTGATGCCACCATGCCTCACCTTTCGCTGCAGGACAGTACCATCGGAAACCAGTTACTGCACCTGTTGAATTAAACGAAGTAGCATTTAGAGAAGTAGCACATCCAGGATAACCAACCCCAGGATTACCTACAGCGGTGATTCCGTGAGATTCTTCACTTGGTTCCTCAGAATCTTCTGGCAATTCGAAAAGATTTTGATAAACAGAACCAGACCATGTTGTTCCAGTTGTTACAGATGTATTCCAATACTCCCCTACTGCCATTGGAAAATCGTAATATTCCTTGGGAGGAGAATATTGAGTTCCTATTGAGATGTCTGCGAGAGCGAGAGAACCACCCAAAAGAAGGCTAGCAGGAAATGGAATGTTATTCAAATCTACATCTAATTCTTGAGAGTAAGAGATTTGACCAAGATCTGATGCTCTAATAAGTTCATCAGAGTCGTAACTAACCCTCAAATCAGCATTAATAGAAGTACCTTGAGCAACTAGAGTAATTCCATTCTTCTGAAACGTCCCTGAAGACTCAACAACATAAACAATAGTAGATTGATTTTCAATCATCATGATTGTCGTATCAACTACTTCTTTTGTTAATGTACCACGAAGTACACCTATACTTGAGCCCGGAGCCCCAGAAGAAATCAAATCTTCGACATCAAAAAAAGCATCATATGTCCATACATCGCCAACTGCCCATTCGGGAACATCCACAGAACTTGAGGAAGAACGGACACCCATTACTTCAAATGAAGGATTTTCATCATTTAGGGCCTCAGGAGATTGGAATAATACCAACTGAGTAGAAAGAAGAAAAATCAAAACAATTGACAGCGCCGACCTTCGAGACGACGCTCCTGATGAAGCCACCATGCCACCACAGCCATTCGACTGTGTATCAATCAATCGCTCAAATCTAATTATTCATAGAGTAGATCTGCTAATTCATCCTTGATGAATTCAATAGCTTCTAAAATCTCATCCTTGTGACGAGCACCTGTAATTACCATCTTTCCACTACCGAAAATCAAACAAACTACCTTCGGATAATCAATTCGATAAATCAATCCAGGGAATTGCTCCGGCTCGTATTCAACTTTATCGAAAGGTAGATGGAAAGTCAAATGATTAAGATTCAAATGACGAGGTAATCCTGCTAATGGTTCACCTACTGGAAGCGTAGTAAGCGGACTAGATTCATCAGGCATAGCTACTTCTTCTTCTGTAGGAGCGCGCCATCCTCCACTGTTCGAATCTTTATGACCCGGATCTTTTACAATCTTCATACGCTGGTCAACGTCTTTGGAAATACCATCGTAATCTTCAGGATAATGTAAAGCGTAAGTTGCAACCATATTTTGAACTTCGATTTTAACGTCTTTCAAATCCCATGTCTCAATATCTGCTGCTCTTAAATCTGCAATCATTCTCTCGATTCCAGTATGTATGTTTTGTTCATTCTTCCCACCAGTACAAACAGCTCGACCAGATCTGAACATCAGAATTGCAAGTCTCGGGTCAGTCACCCTGTATACTACACCAGGAAACTGTTCCGGCTCATATTCACAATTCAACTCAATAGCAATCTCGGGAAGGTCCAATTCTTCTGCCACTCGAGTACTTGCTACAACATTCACTACTACTAATCGATCTTCGTCGCTCATATATAGTTGGGATTTATCAAGAGTATATAAAGAAGTGCGCAAACCCACAGAAGAAAAAATCAAAGTTATTAGGTTAATATTTCCACACCATTTTCTGCAAAAGATGTGACGTAAGGCACTCCTCCTAATTCTTTGATTGCATCTGCACACTCTTCAGGTTTATCTGACAAGGCAATGATACATCCTCCGCCGCCAGCGCCGGTTAATTTTGCTCCAAAAGAAAATGGTAGAACTGCTTCAATTAAATCATCTAATTCTTTGGACGATACACCAATATTTTTCAGGAGAGAATGACATTGAGTCATGGCTTCTCCTATCACCTTAGGATCGCCTTCAGAAAGCAGATTTATCGCATGGCTAGAAAGTTCTGAAACCGCATCCATAGAACTACGGAAAGAAGGATTTTTCATATTTTTCGCAACAATCTCAACCATTTCGCTTGTTGATGAAGACTTTCCTGTGAAGCCAATAACTACAGGAATAGAGGATAAGGAAGTAGGAATTGACAAAGAATGAACATCCCAATGATTGTGCCCATCTGGACCATCTAGATCTATCGACCAACGATGTTGTAATGATTTGATGATTGATGAATTAACAATGACTGCCCCTCCTAATGCAGATACACTGGTGTCAGTTGGGCTTGCCCTACCTCCTTGGGCACTTGCTTCAGCCTTGTGTGCGATTCTTGCAAGAGTTTCTGTTGAGGGATTTCGGCCATGAAATGTAGATAATGCCAATCCAGAAGCAACTGAAAGAGCTGCAGAGGATCCTAATCCAGCAGCCATAGGGATTTCACTATCTATCGAAATAGACAATGGAGATTGTAACGTTCCAAACTCAGAAATTAATTGACCCAAATGAGGGTTTACTTTAGGATCAAATTCATCTCCATTCAAAATCCATTTGTTGGATTTAGCAACTGAAATCGTTGCACGTAAATCTATCGCTATAGCAATAGCTGGAGCACCGTACAATACAGCATGCTCGCCGAAAAGTATTGCCTTAGCAGGAGCATCGGCGCGCCACATGGCCTTCGCTGGAGTACTTAGCCAATATCCGTTACTAATTCTCTTAAATTTCTATGACGGTTTGAATGCAGACATTCAAGGCCGATATACTGGTGGGACAGATTGAGGGAGCACGATGAGCGACGAAGCAGACTTCGATGTAATCATCATTGGATGTGGAATGGCAGGAATGGCATGTGCGGCCCAACTCCTGAAAGAAGGAATTGAAGGAGACAGAATTTTGGTTGTTGATAGGGGTGAGCCAATTGGTGCTAAGAATCTATCTGGCGGAATTCTTTGGGGGAGAGAACTAGACGAACTGGATGATATTTTCCCTAATTGGGAAATGGATAATCCAGGTATAGAGCGTTATATCAACCACAAAAAAATTGGATTTCTATCATCTGAAGATGCATTCATTATGGAAGGGAAATTTGCTTCCTGGGATGGGATTGGAGGCACAGAGGAACCATCGATGAGAACTGGATGGAGCGTGCTCCGTGCAAAAACAGACTCTTGGTTTGCTGAAAAATTAGAAGAAGCAGGCGTTTTCATTATGCCAGGAATTAAGATTGATCAACTTCATATTGACGGACTAGACCATACTTCATATTCAGCAAGAGACTTGACATCCCCTGCCGAAGATTCGGGAAGAGGACAAAATCAAAAGTGGAGAATTGACAATGCTGATCCTGAGATTGTCAATGCAATCCGTGAAGGTAAAATCTGTGGGATTGTTCAAGACGGTGAGGTAATGACTAGTAACGTAGTTGTGATTGCCGAAGGTAGTAACTCAATACTAACAAGATCTTATGCCTTCGATACGATGCTTCATGCTCAATCACGTCATGGTATAATCTTAGGTGTAAAAGAAGTCATTCATCTTGGAGAAGATGTGATAAATAGTCGATTTGGATGTTTCTCGGGAGACGATGAAAGGCCCCCAAGTGGGATGGCAATGGAAGCAGCATTAGCGATATACGATGATATGGCTGAAAAAGCATGGGAAGAATATCCTGTGACTGCAGGTCAAATTCCTAGAGCAGGCGGTTGGCTTTACACTAATCGAGATACACTCTCAATCGGTGTAGTTATTCAGTTAGATAGCCTACCTTCTGGAATTCATACCTATGACATGTTAGAGGCATACAAGAACCATCCAGCTATTGCACCACTTATTAGTGGAGGAGAAACGGTAGAATATGGTGCTCATTTAGTTCCAGAGTATGGACTAGACAGAATGCCAAATCGTCTTGTTAGAGATGGGGCGGTTGTAATTGGAGATGCGGCTGGACTTGTTTACTCTAATGGAGCTGTGATTCAAGGTCAAAACTATTCAATCCATTCAGGTAAACTTGCTGCGAAGGTGATTGCTAAAAGTATCGAATCAGGAGATTTCAGCAAAAAGGCTCTAGGACAATACAAGAAAGACCTTGACGCTTCATATGTGATGCGAGATCTAAAACGTTTCAAAACAACAGCGAAATTCTTGGCTGACGATGCTAATTATACATGGGTTCCAAAATTCATGGGAAAAATGTTCAACCGAGTTGTTCGTGAAATCGGTGAAGAGAAAATCACCGTAGAGAAGCAGGCTCTTAGACTGAGAAAAGAGATGCGACGAAAGGATAAGAAAACGAAGAAAGGTTTAGGATTACTTAATTTAATCAGATTGGGGTTGATGGGTCGCAAATTGTGATTAATAGAGGTGAAAAAATGGACGAAAAAACGAAGATTGGGCTCTTTGAATATGATGTTAAAAATGGACTAGGGCTAATAGCATATAATGTAGATGAACACGAGCATGCACATATCATTGTAGATACAAAGAAATGTGGAGATTGTGATTCAATGATGTGCGTATGGGGCTGTCCTGCGCAATGCTACATGTTCCGTGATGTAGGGCTGGAAGAAATGAAATTCCAATACGAAGATTGTGTTGAATGTGGAACATGTTTCCTCATGTGTACTGATGGAGCATTAAGTTGGAATCATCCCCGCGGTGGTTTTGGAATTACTTACGCATATGGTTAGGTGACATAAATGAGTTACAAATTTCTTGGAATTGAGATGCCTCTATTGTCGATATTAGTTGGAGGGATTCTCTCTGCTTGGGGAGTTGCAGCATACGTGATTTCTGATATGGCCAGTGTTACAGCCTTTATTCCTACTATCATGGGCACACCAATCGCAGTTATGGGATCTGCTGCAGCACAGATGCCCTCGCGTCGGAAACTGTTCATGCACATCGCTGTTGTCTTTGGGCTCTTATGCGCCTTAGGTGGACTACGATTACCGATGATTCTGATGGATGCAGATTCCTCAGGTATCTTGATTATCTCTCATGCACTACTGCTAGTCCTTGGAGGAGTTTTCACTTACGCGTGTATTCAATCATTTAGATGGGCTAGAATAAACGGAAAACTTGATTCCGAATAATTATCTAAGATTCAACGATTCTGCAGCAGTAAGTATCATTTCATTATGTGATTTTGATATCCATCCAGATCTTTTCTCTGTGTTTGAACAATCGTAATAGTTGGTAGTCCCTAAACCACTAGAAACTAATCTGGCTTCTTTAATGAAAAGTGCCATTATTTTAACCACAAAATTCGGAAGGGCCCAAGTGGAAACTTTCCAACCATCTGACTTCAGATGAGAGGAAATTTGAGGCATATTAATCGGAGATGTGGCCATGATCATTCGTTCACCATCAAGATTAGAGTTCTCAAGGGCTTCAGCATGCATCCAAGCAACATCACGTACATCGACAGGAGCAAAACTAATTTTTGGAAACCCAGGGTACGAGCTATCAATTATCGATTCAATTATTCTCAATGAAGTCCCAGGAGTTCCGCTATGTAAGGGTCCTAAAATCACATTTGGATTAATAGTTGTAAGAATCACACCAGAATGTGATTCAACAAAATCCCATGCTGCTAACTCTGCTAATGTTTTGCTTTTGGTATATGCTGAAATTTTACTATCCAAATCTGTCCAATCGTTGTGTGAATATGTTTTGTTCCTACTCGTTGGGGTCGCTCCAGATATTGCTGCAGTAGATGATGTAATCACAAATTTCCGTATACCTGCCTCATAACCATGAGTTAAAACTCGAATTGTTCCTTCTCTAGCAGGCTTGATTAATTCTTGCTCATCCTTCGGTTCGTAAGCAGAAAATGGAGATGCAGTATGAACTACAGCATCAATATCTTGCATTGCTGACTCCCAGCCTTCATCAGAAATAAGATCAAGGCAGCGGAGTTCAAGAGAAGAGTGATTATCAAAATCATTCATAATTTTATGATGTAATTCTTCATGACTTCGAGTAGTGCCTCGAACAAAATATCCTCTAGAAAGGAATTCTTGAGTAACCTGTCGGCCTAGAAAACCAGAACATCCCGTCACTAATATCCGCTTATATTCCGGATTCATGTTTTTGCGTGATTTACCTCATGTTTGAATTTTTGTTACTGATATTGTTAGGATGTTCGCACGTATTTATGTTGAAGTGTGCTACCCAAGGGATGAGAAGCACATGACCCTACACCTCTACGATACTCGCAGGAAGGAAAAGGTTCCTTTCCATCCTGCTATTCCAGGTAAGGTTCAGATGTATGTTTGTGGAATTACACCCTATTCTCCATCACATCTTGGGCATGCTCGATGTTACATCGCTTTCGATCTTCTTCATAGATGGTTAGAAGCGTCTGGTTACGATGTTGATTACGTACAAAATTTTACAGATATCGATGATAAAATCATAAAAATCGCAAATGAAGATGGAGTACACTTTCTTGAAGTTGCAAATCGGAACATAGAGGATTACTATCTAGTAATGGATGCATTAGGAGTTGAAAGAGCCGACCATTATCCAAGAGTAACTGAACACCTAGAAGGCATCATCAATATGATCGAGATGTTAATTGAAAAAGAGCATGCGTACGTCTCATCTGATGGAGTTTGGTTCTCTGTTTCTTCAGCTCCTGAAAAATTTGGTACCTTAACAGGAAATTCAATTGACGCTGTTCAGGCAGGAGGTTCAGGCAGATTAGATAAATCTGATAAAAGGGAACACAATGATTTCGCACTTTGGAAATCTGCGAAACCAGGAGAGCCAGCATGGGATTCTCCTTGGGGTAAAGGTCGACCAGGGTGGCATATTGAGTGTAGTGCAATGAGCTTACATCATTTTGGAGAGTCCTTTGACATCCATGGAGGAGGATTTGATCTAAGATTCCCTCATCATGAAGCCGAAATTTTCCAATCCGAATGTTGTACTGGAAAAGAGCCAGTGGTGGGTATTTGGATGCATAACGGATTTGTAAGAGTTGATGGAGAAAAAATGAGTAAAAGTTTAGGTAATTTCTGGACGGTAAAAGATGCATTTCAGATTTATGACCCAATTGTATTGAGGTATGCATTACTAAATGCACATTATCGAAATCCAATTGATGTAAGTGAACAATTATTGGATGATGCAAAAGGAAATCAACGAAAATTGTCTGAAATATATGGTCAGGCAATTATTTTCAAAGAAGAAGGGGAGGCATTAGTTCCTTTACCACCTCTCCCCTCTGGAGATACCACTTCCTCTGAATATTTGGTGCAACGAATCGGTGTTATTGAATCATTAGCTGAAGAAGCAGCACGTGCTTTAGATGACGATCTAAACAGTAGACTAGCATTGTCAAAAGTACAAGCAGGTGCAAAAATAATCTCAGAAGTACTCAATTCAGACAAAATTGACGAGGGCGATACTGCATCTTTTGCATCATTTTCTATTGATTGGATTGAAGAAATTGCTGGATTGATTCTTGGAGTACTGCCTACAAAAGAAATTGCGAAAGCAGTCTTTGACCCTAGATTAGACCCTCGGAGAGTTGCTATTCGTGATGAAGTTGAAAGTTTACTTGCCCGTAGGTCAATTGCCCGTCATGCAAAGGACTGGAAAGCCGCAGACGAAATTCGAGATCGTATTGCAGAAATGGGAGTAGACGTTCAAGATACTCCTGATGGTGTTGAATGGTCACTCAAGTGATTATTTCTTAACTACACGAACAATTGCAAATACAGAACCTACCAAAACCCCAATAGTAAGAATAATTGCGAACCAATACCACACTTGTCCAGTCAAAGATGAGCCAACTGATTCATCTAATTGTTCAGGACCAAGAGAATCATCAGATTGCGAATTAGAATCAATTTTGTTTATCCAATTCATAGCTTGCCTACATTCCCATTCCCCAATTCGATTATCATCTACTCTCACCGGATTGTCATCTTGAACTACTAATGCTTGGGCCACAATTGGATCTGCGCAAGTTAGTCCAGGGAATGTAATCACATCACCAGGAATATAACTTGGATCTAGACGACTAACTGGCCAATTTTCAGCTGCAGATGATTCACTAATCTCAGGATGTGGTTGGACCCAAATCGAATTTTCTGGACAAGTTTCTACATATTCAATAGATGAATCTGATTCGACGAAACATCCACTTGATTCCTGCATCAAAATTACTACTGAACCACATCCTCTGACTTGTCCATCTTCTTTAGACTGTACAATTGTAGTACATTCCTCAATATGAATCCCTAGTTCAAACGACGAATTTGAAGGGTGTTGAGAGCCTCCAAGGGGGCCGAAAGTAGGCCATAAAAGTGGAAGATCATCTACTGAAATACTATTATTTTCATCTATTTCATTTCCATCGTCAATATTATCTGAATCATCACTCGGATTTGTTTGATTATTTGTACCTCCTCCATTCCAAGTGGAAGGATCAGAAGACTCAACTGAAGTACGATTTCCATTTGAGTCAAGATTGATATCATAATAATCTGACCAAAGATCTACTGAACGGCCATTCTGGAATGACAAAGAACTATTCAAAACACGAAAGTAACGTTCATCGCCGAACGTATACCAAGGATCAAACGGACGAGGACCAATGGAAAGGTCTTCTAAACAATCTCTCAATTTTTGTTCTACTACTGCATAAGTCTGAGAACCTGAAGGGATTCCATCGTAGCGAATATCTATTCCCTTATCAAAATCAGGAGCACTGATTATTTCTGTATCGTTAGTCATCATCTGCATTAAATCGATATCGCCGAAAACAGGTATTCCTGCTACAACAACAAGACGAACATCCGGATCTACTGCTTCAATTAAATTTCTGTAAGGGTTTGATTCAAAGGAGTCAAGTACAAGAAAATCTGCTGCCAAACCGGGTTTAATTCTACCCACATGCTCAGTCCATCCAACTTGGTCTACTGAATTTGTGCTAAGCATCTGAGCCATTTCAAAATCTGAAAATCGATCTCCCAGCACATTAGTATCCCACCAATCTGCAATTTTTACTTCATGTAACACATTCTTTGCTCCAGATGGTGCCCAATCTGGAGAAATAGAAATTGATACTCCAGCATCATCTGCTGCAGCAATATCTGCAGTATCGCCGTACAACAATAAATTAGACATAGGAGACCAAACTAAGGAAGCATCTACCTGAGCCATTAATCCGAATTCTGTTGCTGTTAGAGCAGTCCCATGAATTACAACTAATTCATCTATCAATAATTGATTGTTTACTAAAGAGTCAAATTCAGCTCTAGAGGGTTCATCTATTCCTTCAGAAAGATGAATCATCCAGGCATCAAGGGTTCCTGCTGATTTCTTAGATTTGATATGAGAACCAGAATAATCTGCAGGGAACCAAGACCCGCCAACACGAGTTTCTATTCCATCAGATCCAAAATTTTCTTTCTCTATATTTCTCGCTAAAATTGAATCAAATGTAGATTCGCTCTCAGTGGTGGCTCCTTGAATTACTGTTGTGCCTCCAACTATTGACTTAACTTCAGCATGCTTCATTGACTCTACCATTAATCCACAGCCATCAGAACCTCCATCATTTAGTCCATTTTCTACCTTAGTAATAGCGTCCTTATACTCTGATTCTGTTCTCCATTGATACCTATTTTCCCAACCATCAGTTCCATGATCCCAAATCGGTATTACATTGTAATGAGGATGATTGTGGACATCTAATAATCCGGGATATATTATTCCTCCAGTATCAATAATTTCTATACCTTCAGCAGCGCTAGGTAATGTCTGACCTTCTGACCAAACAGCAGATATTATTCCATCTTCTACCAAGACATGGCCGTTGAGAAGAACACTAGATTCGGATTCCATAGTTACGATTGTTCCTGAAAGGACATACGACCCTGTATGACTTACTCCAACTGGTTCCGGGCAAGGGGCCCCTGGACCAGTGGATGGAGTATCTTCTCCAGGGCCCCAACCAGGAGTAGGAGGAGAAACTTTGGTGACTACTCCACTAGAATCAGAAACATATGATGTATCCCAGTCTGAATCTTCACCTTCAAATGAAAGAGATGAAATTGAATTTCCTGAGGAATCAATCAGTCTTACAGAACCTCCACCAAAATAATCGAATGCTATACCTGTAGAAGTTCTGAAAAATACTATTCTACTTCCCTCGGCTACCGTTGTTCCTGATAAAATATTGAAAGAATCGGTAAATTCTACCCCTTGGAACTCTAAACTCCATCCAGTAATATCGATGGAACTCGATGTAGGATTATACAATTCAATAAATTGATCACTATTACTACCAAATGTTCCATCACAATTCCAATCAGTTCCTCCATAATTTTCATTGTTTGAAGATACGAGTATCTCAGAAACATGCAATCCATCGTTTGTTTCGCCTATTGCTGATCCTGAATATGGCATAAGCAAGAAAATAGCAATTGCAAAGAGAACTTGGTACTGCCTGGTGATGCCCATGAGTATCCATGGTAAGAGCAAGGGCTTGAACCCTACCATCTGTGATTGAACCCAAAATAGCGACAATCAGAAAAAGTGCAACCCCAAAATAACACCATGGAGGGTGGGACTTGGCGTCGAATTTCAACAATCTTTGCGACTTTAGTTTTACTTATTCCAGGATGTTTTGGTTCTAATGAAGAAATTGTAGTTGGGAATGATTGGGCTGACGGATTCAGCTACATTGACGACCCTGCAGGATTTACAGGGGAAGATAGGATAAGACCGTTCAATGTAAGTCATCCAGATCCTACAGTTAATGCTTCATGGGGAAATTCATCTTGGGCTGTTTTTGGTAACTTAGAAGGAGGGAATTGTTGTGAGCATTACCTTGCCGCCACAGAGTGGGGATGGATCCTCAACTTTGGTGGAGAATATCCTACATGGTCAGAAGATAGGGGACATACATGGCAAGAATGGATGCCTCCAGTAGTACAAGACCTGAATTGTAGAACTCCTAAACTTACTGTTCCGGGCCAGGAAGGGTTGGGAGAAGGTAGTATCGTTCAAACGACTACTGGAGATATTATTGCCATGGGATGGTTTCCTTATCCATCCTCATCTGGAGGTGATCAATTCTATGCTTTCTTTTGGGATGCTGAAGATGAGGATTGGACATGGTGTTTCAACAGATTGACTGAACCTTTCTATGATAGATCATGGCAAATGGAAATTGTAGGGCCAATTGACGGTGCTGCACCTTATGGAAGCGGAGACTGGGCAAGTCTAGTCATCTCAAACTTCTGGCATCAGTCATCCAATAGAGGTGGCCAAATGTCAACAGATGGGCTAAATTATTACTATTTTGAATTCCCTGATCGTGATGAACAATTAGACGTAATGGAAGTAGATTTAGTTGCAGAAGATCTAGAGAAGGCTTGGGATTACACCAAACCTCACAAAGAAATGAGAGGATTTCCTGTGCCTTCAGGCGGAGCTTATTTCCCTAATTTCTTCAACGATGGAGGAGATGCTTTTCTTGACACTTCTCTAAATTGGTGGAGAGCTACAACTATTGAGGGCAATAGCTTACCAAGTGAATATTGTGCTTTCGATTCATCTTCATATCTACACTGTGTTGTTAATTCAGGTCTAATTTTTGAACATATGATTTCTAATGATGGGGGAGAAACTTGGAGAAATCAAACATATGATCTAACCGGAGAAGCATCAGAAATTGAGGAATGGGAATTTCATTCAAATGGCAATTTGGACTTATTTGTTCTAAATGTTAGATACCAAAGTTCTGAAGGACCCGATATTGATATTGCTTGGCATGTTAGAGAATACTCAGAGAACCTTAAACCAGATTCAATGACATTTCTTGGCTTAGGGGATTTAGATGCTACATCTGGAGCAGGACAAGATATTCGTTTTGACTTTGCAAGTATGACCATTCTGCCTGATGGCGGTTCAGTAATTGCTTATCATGATTCATCAGATCCAGACCCACTATTTGGTTTGGAACTATTTCTCCCAGATACATACGCCTCAATTAATTCTTGAAACTTTCACATAAAGATGCAAAAATCGATGCTGAAGGACCTTGTGCTCGAGCAGCTAATCTACGAACAATTAATTCGGGTGTTGATTGCGCGAGATGATTTCGAATAGGTGTTCTATCAACTACTAATTCCAAATTCTCATCCAATCCTCTTGCTTCTATCCCATCAATTCTAATTTCTCCAGTGAAATTATTTTTTATTTGACCACCAATATGAGTAACTAATACGACTGTATTTGTATTATTTTCCATTGCAACAGAAAGTAATCCTGAAAGAATACGTGCAGCAGCTCCGGGTTCAGTTATTGCTTCTAATTCATCGGCAAGAACGAGTTTCTGACTTTCTGAAACAAACACATCAGCTAATCTTAGAAGTGTTCTTTCTAAAGCCCCTGCAGATTGAGTCCCATTTACCTTGGCCAAGATATGTATCTCATCTACTAACGAAATCTTCGCAGAAGAGGCAGGAACAGGTAAACCAGAATGTGTGAGTAATGCAATCATTGCAATAGTTTCCAACAATGTTGTTTTGCCCCCAGAATTGGCTCCGGAGAGCAAACTGAGAGGTTGTCTATCTCCTTCTGATGCTATTGATCCTAATCCATATGAAATGGGAGTAGGAAGGCAATCAAGTAGTAGATGGCGACCATCTATAATTTCAAAACCCGATTTCTTAGAGACTAACTCGGGCATTATACATTTATTGTGAATTGCCCATCTTGCAACTGTCAACCACATCTCAATTTCTATTAAACCAGAAATTGCAGTTTTACATGGCTCTATCAATTCTTGTGCGATCTTAGCATTTTGTAAAAGATCATTGTTCTTTGCAGATTCAATAGCATTCTCTAATTCTGCTTCTATATCTTCTACTGCTTTACGACTTACCGCGCACGGATAATCAGATTCAATCCAATCAAATGGAATTCTTACCGGGGTATTTTGGAGAAATAATTCTAATCTTTTTCTTCCGGCTTGTTTGGCATCCTCAATAGTATCTGCAACAGTAGCTTGTATTCGCCGATTCAAACTTTCAGTATCTGCGTAAAAAGATAGAACTTCATCGCCTTCAATAGAAAGATGTGCATCAGAAGTTCCGGCTACAATTGCATCATTAATACCTCCTTCAATTGCTTTAATTTCAGACCACAAAGCATCCTTTATTTTCTCTAACGTTTGTAGATTGCCGTCTTCTACATTTAGTGAATCGAGAATTTTATCTAAATTGGAAATTGGTTCAACTAATTCTTCGATTTTTTCTGAAAAAGGGTTTACAGGCCATTCATTTTCCTTAATTTTTTGAATCGCATGTAATATTTCTGAGTTTAATTCAAACCATTCAACACTTAATTCAGGAACTAAACTAGCAATTTGGTTAATCGATGAAAAACAAATCCATCCATTGGGAGGAGAAGTAGGAGCGGATTTACCTACCCATGTCACATTAGGAAAGACAGTATAATCAGTCCACTTCTCATTTGGATCTCTAATTACAATTCTGCAACGAGTTGACAAAGAATTACATCTATCCGCAGTTTCTGAATCAGGTACAACAATTACTCTATTTACTCTACTTGTGCCTCTTTTAGGATTTGATAATGAAGAAGAAAACTTAGTCCATGTTTCCAATGAATCAGGAAAAGATAAACCAAATTCTAATGCTAACTTAGATCTGTTTCTACATATTTCAATAGAATCAATATGATGTTTAGATAAAGGTCGTAAGAGTCCAATCCTATCTTTAGCTGCCGGACTGCTGGCGAAACTACTGATGGATTCGAGTATCCTATCATGTAATTTCGTTGCTTCAACACTTTGGCAAACATCTGCATCCTCGCCTCGAAAATTCTGAATTAATCGAACTGCACGTACAGAGGTGACACCTTCCACAGAAGATAGGCTAGTAACGTCACCTTGCGATAAAGTTTTGAAAACTTCTTCCTCAGAACCCAATGCTTCAATCATTCTTTGAGAAAGGGATTCTCCTACTCCAGGTATCTCAGTTAAGCCCATCATCGGCAAACATCGAAGTTCGGGAGTTATTGAGAACATCGGTTAAGATTGAGTAATTTTAAAGGAAATATCAAATTCTCCATCTAGGGAGAAAACATCTACTGGGGAACTATCTAATTCCGCAGAAAATCCAGTTTTTAATCGATGGAATTTGGAAGATGATGCGCGTACCTCTGAACTAACATGTTTGCCATCTTCTTCAGATAATTCGGGAGCATTGTCAGGCAACCAAACTTCAAGAGAAATTGTAGTGTCCACTTCTAAGTCTAGATCTTTTCTTTTAGCTTGAATTCGTCGAATTATATCTCTAGCAAGACCCTTAGAAAGTAGATTTTCAGTTAAAGCAAGGTCTAGAACTAGGCTAACATCCATTGGACCTTCAGGGCCATCGATAGATACCGTAGATGCTGCGAACCCTTCCTTTTCCACTCTTCGAATTTCAATATCTTCTGAAATAATCTCATATCCAGATAAAGCACCTAATCCAGCTTCAATCTCCAAAAGGAATGATTCAGGGTCTACTGAATCTAATTCCTTTAGAACCGAAGGAAGATCTTGTCGACACTTTTTCCCTAATGCCTTACGGTTAGGTGCTAGTTCTATTCTTTGAAAACGATCAAGATCTTTTTCAGTTTCCAATATTTCTACATTTAATTCATCAGCTAAAATTTCATGGAATTCTGAAATATCTGGGCCACCAACAATCCATCCAGACTGACATGGGAGTCGTTGACGTCGCCCAGCTTCAATTCTAATTCTTCTACCGGCTTCAGCAAGAGTTCGAACCATCTCCATCTTTGCTTCAACCATCATATCGATAGGTGGAAGTATATCTTCACCGACATTAGATTCTGCACTCAATATTGGCCAATCTGCAAGATGAACACTTTCACCGCTGCACAAATTTCTGTGAATTACATCTGAAATATATGGTGCTACAGGTGCCATCAACCGACATAATACTGTTAATACCTCATGAAGTGTTAATTGACAGGCTCTCTTATCAGATGATTCATTTTCATCCCAAAGGCGTCTTCGTGATCTACGAACGTACCAATTTGATAAATCATTTACAACAAATTCCTCTAAATCTCTACAGGCCTTATGGAAATCCCAATCCTCAAATTGTTGATGATAGGAATGACTCATATTTGAAAGACGGCTTAAAATCCATCTATCCAAAGGAGTTCTGTCTTCAATTGGAATCGATTTGGTTGAATCATCAGGATCAAAACCATCCAAGGCAGCATAATCTGCGTGGAAACGATAACAATTCCATAATGTCAAGAACATTTTCCCATACGTTTCTCTAACCCCATTAGGATCAAATTTCAATGGATTCCATGGGGCACCAGCAGTAACCATATACCATCTCGTAGCATCTGCTCCCTCTCGATTAAAATGATCCCATGGGTCAACAATATTCCCTCTAGATTTGGACATTTTCTTTCCTTCAGCATCAAGGATTAATCCTAAACTTAGACAGCGCTTGTAGCAAAGTGAATCAAACACAGTTGTAGAAACTGCCAAGAGAGTGTAAAACCAACCTCTAGTCTGATCTACTCCTTCGCAAATATAGTCAATTGGAAAGTTATTCTCAAAAGTTTCAGGATTATCAAATGGATGATGCCATTGGGCAAACGAAGCGCATCCTGAATCGAACCAACAATCCATTACAAACGGTTCCCGATTCATCGGTTCTCCAGTTTCGCTAATAAGAACAAACTGATCAACAATTGGACGATGAAGATCAACATCATCAGGACATTCGGGATTGTCTATACCAGCAGCTCTTGCCTTGTCTACCTCTGCTTGAAGTTCTGAAATAGAACCAACACATTTCATTTCTCCAGATGCTGAACGCCATACGGGTAATGGAGTACCCCAATAGCGTTCTCTACTAATTGCCCAATCCTTGACATTTCTCAACCATTCTCCGAAGCGACCTTCTCCAACCCAATCTGGTGCCCATTCAACCTGATCGTTGAATTCCAATAAACGATCCTTGACAGCAGTCATTCTAACAAACCAAGAATCCATTGCATAGTATAACAAGGGATGATCAGTCCTCCAACAATGAGGATAATCGTGAGAATATGACTTTTCACGATATAGAAGGTTAGATTCAGATAAAATTTCCATTATTTCTTCATCACAATCCTTGACATATCTGCTGTCTAGGCGTGGGTGAGTACCTTTGACGAAACGCCCATCCATGTCGACTGTATGTTGAGCTGGAAGACCAACTTCCATTCCTAAGTTATAGTCATCTTCACCGTACATTACTGCAGTATGGACAACTCCAGTCCCATCGGTTGTAGTTACCCAATCAGCGCTCAAAACAGTCCAAGCAGAAGAGGATTCACCACCATCTACTGCTTCAGGGAATAGAGGGGCATAAGAAAGACCAATCAATTCAGAACCTGGAAATTCTTCGATGATCTCTACATGATGGCGGAGTACTTCTTTCATTAGATCTTTAGCTAAAATCAACTCTTCTCCAATTAAGGCTCCTCCAAAACCTTCCCATGATGAAGGTTCTTCAAGGACTCGAACTTTGACATAACTTACATCTGGACCTACTGCTAAACCAACATTCCCTGGAAGGGTCCAAGGAGTTGTTGTCCACGCTAAGATAGAGGCATTAGAATTTTCCAATCTAAATTTCACATAAACTGAAGGCTCCTCTACTTCTTTGTATCCTAATGCTACCTCGTGGCTTGAATAAGAGGTTCCAGTTTGGGGGCAGTAAGGAAGTACTTTATGACCTCTGTAGAGTAGACCTTTGTCGAACATTTGTTTCAAAGCCCACCAGCAAGATTCTACGAAATCATTGTCTAGGGTAACGTAAGGTTGATCTAAATCAACCCAAAAAGCCATTCTTTCGGTCATTTCTCTCCATGCTTCTTCATATGTCCAAACGGATTTTCTACACTCTTCATTAAATTCGGCGATCCCAAATTCTTCTATGGCTTCGTTACTCATCAAATCAAGACGTTTCTGAACCTCAATTTCCACTGGTAATCCATGAGTATCCCAACCACCCTTTCTCTCAACAAAATGGCCTTCCATAGCCTTCCATCGACAGACTAAATCTTTGTAGGTTCTAGCAACTACGTGATGTATCCCTGGACGTCCGTTAGCTGTTGGAGGTCCTTCTAAAAATATGAAAGGAGTATTGCCACGTCTAGACTCAATACTTTGCTGAAATGTTTCTTCATCAGACCATAAACGCATAACACTCTCTTCAAGTGATACAGGGTCCAGATCCCCCACAGGTTCAGGCGCAGGCATGAACCGACGGACTTTGGAAGATGTCTTCAAACTGATGGGAGAAAGGATTCAAATCCTTACGGAGGTTGAAATACCACCGTCATTTTCTGAAAGCATGGACGATGTGGTCTCAACTACAGTCTCAGGCATGACATGTATGTCATGTGTGGGAAGAGTGGAAGAAGCACTTAATTCATTGAATGGTGCTTACAATATCGATGTAAAATTAGAGTCAGGAAATGTTAGTTTTCAGGGAGTCTCTCTCGAAAAGGCTGAACAAGCAATTGTTTCTCTTGGATACAGTATTGGAATTCCTGCTGTCATTCTTTCTAGTAATATCAAAGATGATTTCAATTGGCGAGATGGAAGTGTTTGGAAACAATCTGCACACAATACAAAATGGTGTTTGGTGGGTTGCAGCATAGGTGATTTTGGTACAATTGCAGCATTCCAGTTTATCTTCATAGATTCGGGTTGGAGTACTATGATGATTATGGCGCTTGCAATGTTTAACGGAATCATGACTTCAATTGCATTGGAGACATTCATTCTCATTAAGCAAATGGGGGGAATTAAGGAAGCATTCAGAGTAGCTATTGGAATGTCTCTAATTTCAATGATAGGGATGGAAGCAGCGATGAACATAACCGACGTACTACTAACTGGAGGTGCTATGCTCACACCAGTAGTAATCATTCCAATGTTAATCGCTGGTTTTCTTACTCCATGGCCATACAA
>DAPV01000102.1 GCA_002502625.1 Euryarchaeota archaeon UBA125 | reverse complement strand
GACATGGTCGCGGCGGTGCACTACACAGGTACCTTCCCCGACGGAGAAGTATTCGACAGCAGCAAAGATAGGGACCCTCTAGTATTCCTAGTTGGGCACAACCAAATGATACCCGGATTCGAAGAAGAGATGATGGGAGCAGCAGTTGGTGAAAAGAGGGAATTTACTCTAACACCAGATCGAGCATACGGCGAGAAGGATGACGGAGCAATCCAGCAAGTTCCTCGAAACCAATTTCCTCCAGAAATGCCTCTTGAGGTTGGAGTAATGGGTGCAGCACAGACCGAGCAAGGTCAACAAATGCCGTTTACCATAACAGACATTTCAGACGATATAGTGACTGTGGATTTCAATCATCAGATGGCTGGAAAGACTCTACGATTCAGCGTCGAAGTCATCGATGTCCGCGCCGCAGTTGCCGAGGAGATTTCCCACGGCCACGTCCACGGCCCCGGCGGACACCACCACTGAGCCAGAATCCAGGTTCCCTTGCGAACGATTTTAATTTAGAAAAATGAGTAATTATTATGAGTCATTTCTCACATATAATATTAGCCATATTGATTTTGGCATCATCTTTGACAGGTTGTCTGAATAATACACAAGAAGATTCGACTGAAGTTTCAGATTCTTGTTCAGTTGGTGAGAATTTTATTTCTCTTGAATCTAGAGTTTCAGAACATACATTAGTTCAAGAAATAGATGGAGAACAAATTATTCGTAGATACTTAATCCAAGCACCCTCGATAATTGAATCCTCAAAATGTTACCCTCTGATATTTGCTCTACATGGTAATGGGGGTCAGCCTGATCATTTCGTTGGCCAGTTTCGAGATATGATCGATGATGGAGAGTTTATTGGAATATATCCTGAAGGCATTGAGAGATCATGGAATCTTGGAAAAGAAGCATCGACAGCAAACGATACGCAATTTATTGAAAGTATAGCAGATTCTTTGCAATCGTTTACAAACATTGATCATGAAAGACGATATGTCATTGGTTTCTCTAACGGAGCAGGAATGGCTCACACCCTTGGTATTGAATCTAATTACTTCTCTGCTTTTGTTGCTGTTGTCACTAGTTTGACAACAGAAAATATTCCCACAGAAAATTCTGGGAATCCTTCTGTCATGCAAATTCTTGGGGCAGATGATGACTCGGTTCCATATGATGGAGGTGAAGGTGTGATGGGTCATGTATTCCTCTCAGGTGACGAGAGTGCTAGAGTTTGGGCAGAGCATAACAACTGTACTCTTACAGCTCAAAATACTACTTTGTTGGATGGAAGTATTCGTAGTATTTACTCTGATTGTATAAATGGTGGCGAAGTAATAAATTACAAAGTTGAGAATGCTGGGCATAATATAGATCAAAATTTTGAAGGTGGACTGAATTCTTTAATGTGGAAATTCCTCAATATTCATTGATAATAGGGGTAAATCTAGAATTTTACCATTTTACTATGTCGACTTGAGGGTCTAGATTGGCTTCTAAGGTGGATTAACTCAGTTGGGTTTAACCACAGGACTCGACCGACAAAGGTTTGCGGACCTTAGATTCGACATTGGAAAAGGTATGGGGGTTGATTATGTCATTCACCTCACTAGGTCTTTCAACAGAGATTTTACAGACTCTTGATCAAGAAGGTTATGTTGAACCAACCCCAATTCAGGAACTTGCAATTCCTCCTCTCCTCGAAGGTCGTGATGTGCTTGGGGTTGCTCAAACAGGAACTGGGAAAACTGCTGCATTTGCTCTTCCAGTACTACAGAGGATTGCAGATTCAGATCAAGGTGGTCACAGAAATATCCGTGCTTTGATTCTCTCACCTACAAGAGAACTTGCTGCACAGATTGGCGAACGATTCTCAGCTTACGGTGCAAATCTTCCTCTCTACCATCATGTCATTTTTGGGGGTGTAAGCCAGAAACCTCAGGTGCGTGCGGTTAAACGTGGAATCGATATTCTAACTGCTACCCCTGGACGTCTTCTTGATCTCATATCTCAGGGTCATATCGACATATCAAATGTCGAATTTTTCGTTCTCGATGAAGCCGATCGAATGTTAGATATGGGATTCATCCGAGACATCCGAAAGATTCTGAAAATGCTTCCTAAGAATAGGCAGAATCTCTTGTTCAGTGCAACGATGCCGAATTCTATATCTGAACTTGCAGGGTCATTTCTTCGTGATGCAGTAAGAGTAGAGATTACTCCGGAGGAAGTTGCAGTCGACCGAATTGATCAACATATTCTATTTGTCAAGAAGTCAAATAAGCAATACCTGCTTACAACCTTAATCAAGGAGCATAATGTGAAAAAAGCAATTGTATTCACTAGGACTAAGCATGGTGCTAATCGATTGGTTAGACAACTTGGACATGCTGAAATTGAGGCAGTTGCAATACATGGGAATAAGAGTCAAGGTGCTAGGACGCGGGCCCTTTCTCAATTCAAAAATGGTGATATTTCTATCTTGATTGCTACTGATATTGCAAGCCGTGGAATCGATGTAGAGGGGATATCTCATGTGTTCAATTTTGATCTTCCCAATATCCCGGAGAGTTATGTACATCGTATAGGGCGAACAGCTCGTGCAGGTAAAAGTGGTTCAGCATTCGGATTCTGTGATGAATCCGAGAGTGGATATCTTGTAGGGATCCATAGGTTACTCGGACATGATATCCCAGTAATCGAAGATCACCCATACCATTTCCCTGGTGCTATTCCGAAGCCAGGTCAGAAGCCAGGGGAGGTGCGGAAGAAGAAGTCACAGATATCGAGAACACCAACACGAAGGCAACCCGATCTTCGTCGTGAACGATCAGTTCGGAGACGGGCTGATGAAGGGCATAGGTCCAGGGGGAATAATCGAAACCGAGGCCGAAATAATCGTCCAAACAACCCTCATTCTAATTCTTCTCAGAAAAAAGGAAATCGCAGTAATAAACATGGATCTAATCGTTCAAGGAATTCAGGCGGCAAATCTAATCGAGGTCAACGTCGTCGTCGTTGAACTAATTATGACTCAAACCCAATCAAATCCTCTTCACGGTCAATATTGAGATGCAGTAGAGGATCATCGACAGGAACGTGAACAGGATCTACTAGGTCGCGCAATGGCCGATCAGAATCAGGTTCCGCCAAAATTCGTTCAATATCTTCTGGCATTAGGAGAATAGGGTGTCCTCCTCGACCATCCTTTGATGGAGTACAGCATTGATTCTGTTCTGAGAGTATACGAACTGTTTCGATACTAAATCCTGGTCTGTCTACTGGAACGATTAGTAGTCTGAACGGAAGTTCTCCACCTCTTTGAGATATTAGATGTAGAATACCACAACGAATTGTCCCAGTGCGCCCGAGATCAGCAATTGGATTTACCACTATAGTCGATTCCTGACATGTTTGAGCGATATCGAGCATCAGTTCTTGACGAGTGACAATGACTGGATTAAGCCCTATATCTTGGAGACGATTAACCAACATTCGAACAACAGGAACTCCATCTACTTCGATGAGAGCTTTGGGTCTTCCTAGCCGCTGACTTGCTCCAGCGGCAAGTATCAGACAGTGCAACTGATGCGCCTTGCGCATTGAATCGCCTCAAAGTCCACGAACGATTTCTCGTCCGATGATCATACGCTGAACTTGGCTGCTGCCTTCATAGATCTGCATCACTTTTGCCGCTCGCATGAGGCGAGCGACAGGGTACTCTTCCGAGTAGCCATATCCACCAAATATTTGCACTGCATCTGTTGTGATTTTCATTGCTGCATCTGCAGCAAAACGTTTAGCGTGTGCTGCAAATTCTGTATTTCTCATTCCATTATCCATCATCCATGCTGATTTCCAAGTCAGTAATCTTGCTGCTTCAATTTCTGTTTTCATATCTGCAAGCATGAATTGAATCGCTTGATGTTGATGCAACTTCTTTCCAAAAGTCATTCGTTCATCTGCATATTGTAGAGAGTGTTCGTATGCAGCACGACTAATTCCTGTTGCATGGGCAGCAATACTTGGTCTCGATACATCAAATGCTGCCATTGCATTAAACCAACCTCCGCCTTCTTTACCTCCTACTAAATTCGCAGCAGGTACTCGAACATTCTCAAAATTGACTGCACGTGTATCTGAAGCCCTTTGACCCATGTTTGTCTCCTTCTTGCCTAATGATATTCCATCCCAATTTGCTTCTACAATAAATCCGCTCATGCCTTTGTAACCGGCTTCTTTGTCAGTATATGCTAAAACAAAGAACCAATCTGCCTTCCCTGCTCCTGTAATCCACATTTTATTTCCGTTAAGGATGTAATCGTCACCGTCTTTCACTGCAGTGCTTTGAATCGCTGCTACGTCGCTACCTGCACCTGGCTCTGTGACTGCATATGCTGCAATAGATGGCTTTTCGACTAACCACCCGAGATATTTTTGTTTCTGCTCTTCCGTTCCACCTGTAATGATTGGCGCTGCTGTTAATCCATTAGAATAGGCAGCAGTTGCGAAACCAGGATCTCCCCACGCTAATTCTTCTTGAACTACTGCCTCTGTAAGACAATTCATTCCCATGCCTCCATATTCTTCCGGAATGTGAAGGTTAAGCAATCCCATTTCATGTGCTTCTGCAATTGTATCCATTGGAAATTCACTATTTTCATCCCAATGCTCAGCTCTAGGCCTAATACTCTCAATTGCAAACTCATGAGCGAGTTCTCGTAACATCTCTTGCTCTTCGGATAGCGTGAGGTCGACCATGCTACGCCATAGGCTAACCTAACTTAGCCTTCACCCTAAGAAGATTAGACGATTCCAGTTGCTACCACAATTAATCCTACGAATATTGCATAGCAGAATACTAAGACGCCACCTTCCCAACGTTGAAATTTGAAATCAGTATACATGAATAATAGGCTTAAACCAGTTGTTAGAACGGTTGCAGGGATAATTAGTGCAAAGAAAATAGCAGATGATCCAACCGTTACTGGATATACTATAGCTGTGATTCCTATTGACAATAATGGGTCTGTAATGTTTGAACCAATTAAGGTTCCAATTGCTACACCCTTTGAACGCTTTGCAGCAGTAAGTGCTACTGCTAATTCAGGAAGTGAAGTTCCGATTGCAGTAATTGTTGCTCCGATAAATGCTGAAGGAATTGAGAGATTGGATGCTATATCAGTAGCCGAATTTACTAATATTGATGCAGACCAAATTGCTAGACTCAATCCCAATATTACTCCGAGAAAAATTTTCTTTACATTTATTTCCTCAACTTTAATCAATTCTGTACCACTTAGTAGTAATTCATCTTCACGAATTCTATCACTTTGGTGAAGCAGATTAAAAATATAGAATAAATAAATTAGGCAAAGAATAATTCCTTCTAATCTATCCAATTTAGCATCAATTAGTATCAGTGCAGTAAGTAAAATCACTGCAAGAAACATAAGAAGGCCATCTCTTGCTAACCAATCAGGTCTCACTTCAATAGGATGGATCAGTACTACAATCCCAAGAACAAGACTAATTTGCACTAAAACAGAACCATAGATGTTACCTAATGCAAAATCAGAAGGACATATTTCAGAAGTACAACCTCCCATAGCAGCAACTTCCAATGAACTGTTTACTCCTACCAATATCTCAGGTAGTGACGTTCCAATACTAACGATAGTTAACCCAATAATAAGTTCAGAAACACCTAATTTCCGAGCCGCCTTTTTTACAGAATCTACAAATGTTTCTGCACTACTGATCAGAAGACCTGTAGATAAAATTAGTAGAATTATGCTGATACCTATTCCCTCAGAAATCATAGTAAAGGGGATTATAGCGACCATTAGAACAATGGATGATTGGATTGATAGAAGTTTGAATCCAGACACCTTCAATCGCTCCTCCATGTTATTCGGTCAAAGTTTTGGATAATGACAATGTCGGGTGTAAATTATGCTTTCATTAGTAATCTAAGATGTTCTACAACCAAGTTTACATCAGGGATTGTATGATCTTCTAATGGAGGTGAAAATGGTACAGGAGTATCTAGAGCTCCGACAACTACTGGTGCAGATTCAAGGGCCCAGAATGCTTCTTCCAATATTCTGCTTGATACTGTATGTCCAAATCCTCCACTCCATTGAGATTCTTGTAATACCATCATCCTTCCAGTTCTTTGCACTGATTTTACACAGGTTTCTGCATCGAAAGGTAGCAATGTTCTGAGATCAATAATCTCTGTTTCTATACCTTCTCGAGCAACCATTTCCGCCGCATGTCTAGCAATATGAACCATAGCCCCCCATGTGACGATAGTAATATCTCTACCACCTCTTATTGTTTTAGCACGTCCAATTTCTGCTATACTATTATTCGAATCAATTCGTAGATTCACAGTTTTTGTATCTACATCTTGATTTATTGAGTCTCCCCATCCAGTTAGTCCGCCCCTTAAACCATACATTCCAATATGTTCTAGGAAGATTACAGGATCTGGTAGAGCGGCTCCTTCGATTAGCAAATCATATGCATCTTGAGGACATGAGGGAAATAAAATCACTAAACCTGGGTCATTTGTCATCCAAGATTCAATCATGTTTGCATGGAATGGACCCGATCTAGTTTTTGCACCTAGGGGAATTCTAACCGTCAATGGAACATCTGCTCCCCACCTCCATCGAAGTTGCGCTGCATTGTTGATCAAAGCATTCATTGCAAGAGCTGCAAATCCTCCAAATTGGATTTCAGCCATAGGGCGCATCCCTCCAAGAGCAGCTCCTGTGGCAGAATGAATGATTGCTGCTTCAGATAATGGCATATCGAGAAGAAGATCGGCATGTCCTGCAGTTTTTAGTGGGATATTCATGCCAAATGCACCAGCAACTTCCATATCTTCTCCCATGAATACAGTAGATCTTCCGTAGCGCTCAGCAATAGAAATCATACCATTTTGAATCGCTCTAGCCATAGTCCATGCACTTCTTTCTTCTGAGAATTTCATTGTTGAAATGCCTACTTCTACGGGTCCATCTTCTGACGAAAAGGAATGATTTTGTATTCTTTTTAGTCGAGATGATTGAGAATCAGCATTGTGGAGACTAGTGATTCCTCTAGTCACGGTCTCTGGATTTGGCCAATCCATTCTTTCCATTTCCTCTCTTGCAGAATTTACGAATGTAATTTCTTCTGATTCCATTTTTTCTATTTCAGTTTCTTCTATACCTTGATCTAAGAGGATTTGTCTATGATTTGGCAATGGGTCCTTAGATTCCCAATATGATATTAAATCTTGATCTACATATCCTGGTGGATTTCCACTAGGAGCGCCTAGATATAGATCATCATGATGATGTGCATGACCACATCCCCTCATTGTTTCAACATGTATTAGGGATGACCCCCCACCTCCAAGAGCAAACTCTCTAGCAACTGCAGTTGATGAATAAAATTGTACAGGATCTGAACCATCTATTGTCCAACCTGGGAAACCCATAGCCAATGCTTTATCTCCAAAAGTTTCGACCCCTGATTGCCCTGTAACAAATGTGTCTAGCGCAATTTGATTGTTTTGAATCATGAATGCCATTGGTAATCCTCTGGCTCCAGCCAGATTCATTGCTTCCCAAAATTCTCCGGAACTACTGCATCCTTCTCCTACTGGAGCAAGGTGGAATCTTCTCACTTCTAACAACGAAGCTGCAAGTGCGACACCGGTAAGAGTAGCCGATGCAATAGGTAGAGGAGCGGTTGGTGGAAGAACTCTTTTTTCCCACTCCCCAATATGTAAATCCCGTCCACCTGAACCAGGATGACCTCCGTCCATGTAGGAGTCTGCTTTACCCATCTGAGCAGCAAAAATTTCTGTTGGTGTTTGCCCCATGGATAGAGCTAATCCTACATCACGAATCATAGGTGCAACAACATCAGCAGTATTTCTTTCGTTAGAAGGAATATCTATTGATCGCTTCAAAGCAGATGCACAAGCGACTACAGCTTCTTGCCATGTAGATCTGAACCCTTTACCTCCAAAACTACTTCCATCAGGAGTTTCCACCCCATTAACGAAGAGATCTTTCAGATGAGAATCAAGAATTCTTGTTCTATGCATCCAACGTTGCCAATCCATTCTCATTTCAGTTGTGACTGCAGACGCATACGCAATTCTTCTGAGACATAATCTCATGTCAATTAGAAACCGCTGCAATCTTCTATTCAAGTGTAAGTGCCCAAGACGTCTAGGGATTACTTCTGAGTCAATCATTGGTTGAAGTGAGGGTTCCGATCTCCTAGAATCAAGATTCTGTTCTAAATTTGAAAGAAATAGTTCAGATATTTCATGAAAAGTTGCGCCATCTAATTTTGTAGACTTAGGGTAAATCTCGGACCAAACATGGTCGATTAACCGTAAATGACCATCATGTCGTTCAGCACCAAAACGAAGCAATTCTCTTCTTACATTTTCGGAATCGATTGACTGATAGAAGTCTAGATGTCTTCTAGGTCGCCATTCTCCGCCACGAATAGGAGGAAGTTCGCCCTGCATACCCCTGCCCTCGCGTCAACCAATGGAAGACGCCATTCAAACGATTCGGCTATTCTCGGTCATTTTTTATGGCCTCTAAGGCATCACTAGCCATTTGAGCTGCATCTTGTACTTGGGTTAGAAGTGTGGTGTCATCAACTCTGCCTGGTAGACTAAGTTCAAACAACAGGTCTGAAATTACTTCTAAACTTAGGCGAGTCATTTCCAATGCATTTGGGTCAATTCTAGTCATTTCCTTCTCATCTGATATCATTGCAACTTTATCTGGCATTATCATTAGTCTTTCCAGAGATAATGCAATCTCATCTTCCAGTTCCTTTGCACGTTTCTCCATTGCTTCAATCATTTTGCTACTTACTTCGGCTTTTTTTATTTCTTTTTCTTCATTTTCAGATTCTGAAAGTTCTTGATCCGCTCCTACAATTAGTCTATCAAATGCAGTTCTAAGGATTGCCATTACTCGTTCAGGTTCTACATCTTCTCCACCGAGTTCTAAATCTCCGAGTACATTCATTACAAATTCTTCATCAATGGTAGCATCATTGAGAACTTCCTTTAGGATTGGTAACGCCCATCCTGGTTCATCTGCTGTAACATTTATTTCAAAAACACCTGTACTTTTCCCAGCCTTCTTAATTTCTGCAGGAGGGGGGACAAACACTTTGTTTGCATGCTTAGTTAATTGACCAACCAGCATCTTCATGTCTACTGGTTTTTGTATTACTTCAGAAATTCCTGCTTGTGCTGCGGACATTAAATGATCTTCATCTGCTTGCTTTGAAAGTAGAACGATTCTTGATTTCAATGCGAATTCTGGATCAGAAGTAAGTCTTGAGCATGAACTCAACGGATCCCCGGTAGCCCATGTCCCATCAACTAGTACTACATCAGGCATAGTTGCTAAAGCAGTTCCTTCGCATTGTCGAAGAGTACTAATTCGTGTGACCTCAAAGCCATGCCTTTCGATACTAGATGCCAACAAACTCCTGCGCCCATCTTGTTCATCGGCGATGAGGACCGTCTGCATGAACTGTATCTTTGCTAAGTTAGTCTTCAACCTTGCATACATGTTGAGCGAAATAAGCCAGTTTTTCAGTATCGCGGCATTGACGGGTCAATTTCTCTAGACCAAGCATGGATTCCTCCATCTAGGTTCCATAATTGTTCTAAATCCCATCCATTGGTTGCTAGAGCAGCAATCGCAGACATACTGCGAATACCACTTCTGCAATATACTACAATATCGCGGTCTTTCGGAATAGAATCAAGATATCGGAGAATTTGTGTATGTTCAACGCGTAAATCGGTTCCAGGTATGCTACATATTGCTTCTTCATTTGCTCTTCGTACATCGAGAAGAAATGGTGGCCTAATTTCCATTCTTTCTTGGAGTTTGATTACTGTCATCGACTGCATATCGGGCTCCCCTTGTACCTCGCACCCTGCCTCAATATATTCGTTTTGTCGGTCAAGTTTTGTAACTGATTGCCGTGTTTTATCTTTTGAATAACTCAGGATTTTGGAATTCATATTTCTAGTATCTAGAATCATTAATCGCTCTGAGAGTGGTACGCCAACATTTGCAATAATTTTGATTGCTTCCATGGCTTGCATCGTTCCCATGATGCCTGGTAATGCCCCCAAAACTCCAGCTTCTGAACAACTCGGAATACTTCCTGCAGGGGGAGGGGTTGGAAACAGATCTCGATAATTCGCACTTCCTCCATTATTAAACACAGTTAATTGTCCCTCATATCGAAAAACACTAGCATGAACCCAAGGAATTTCTAATATCTCGCAAGCGTCATTCAGTAAGTATCTAGCAGGGATATTATCTGTCCCATCAATGACTAAATCCATTCCATGGAGAAATTCTAAAGCATTTTTCCCATCTAAACGTTCAGGGAATTTTTCTATTTTGATTAATGGGTTGACATCCTTTAGTCGTTCTTCTGCGGAATCAACCTTTTTTTTACCCATATCTTTTGTTCCGTGGATTACTTGTCGTTGTAAATTACTAATTTCAACATCATCATCATCAATGATACGAATAGTCCCGATTCCAGCAGCAGCAAGATAGAGTAGTGCAGATGAGCCTAATCCTCCAGCTCCAATGCATGCAACTTTAGATTGTTCTAATGCAGCCTGTCCTTTTCGTCCAAATTCTGGTAGCATCAGATGCCTAGCATATCGCGCCTCGCGATCGTCGGACATGGTTAGGGGTAAGGAGTCGTTAATTTCATACTTGGGTATTCATTAACGCTCATCGGACCAGTCGCCACAATCATTGTCTCCGTCGTTTACCCAATCACTAGGAATTGTGTCTCCGTTGTCACAATAAAACACCCCTCCATCTAATTCACCACTTGCTGCTAATCCCGCAAATAATACAACATAGAATAAAATGACTAGAACAGAAAGAATGACATTGATCAATGAAACCCATTTTGCTGCATTAGCCATTCCAGAATCGGGATGATTTGGATATGCAGATGCAGTTTTGATTGCTGATTGGGCAACAAAAAATGCAGGAAGAGAGGTGCAGATTCCACATCCTACCCAACCTAAGATGGCCAGAACTAGAGCCAAAACTGCGTTTGTGGTAGGTGGAACAGCCATTCCCATAGGCGATCCCATTGGAATCATATTTGCAGATTGAGGTTGTCCTGCCAACATTACCGGATTAGGCTGGGAAGTTGGCATAGTTCCAGGAATATTACTCGGCATAGTTCCAGGCATGGTGCCAGGTATGGTGCCAGGTATAGCTTGGTTTTGCATAGGAGTAGGTAGAGGGTTTGTTTGTTCTGCAACATTTCTCTGTTTGTCTTCTAAAGGATTCGGAACAGGGGATAATCCCGGAGACTCCACAGGAGATGATGCAACTGGAGATGGTGGAATTGCAGCCCCTTTCTTAGTAGTCTCTGCTTGATAATTTTGAATCGCTGCTTGAAATTCGGCAGCAGCAGATGCAAAAGGGTCTTCATTGGGGTCAGGCTGCATATCGATTCATCTTCCCTTTTAGATTTGAAATGTTTGCATTAATGTATATTTTCTTC
>DAPV01000091.1 GCA_002502625.1 Euryarchaeota archaeon UBA125 | reverse complement strand
CCTCCAGCACAAGGTCCCATAATTACAGAAATTTGAGGAATAATTCCACTTGCTCTAACATTTCTGAAGAAAATTTCCGCATAAGACCCTAAAGATGCCACTCCCTCCTGAATTCGAGCACCTCCGCTATCGTTCATCCCTACAACTGGTGCTCCTGTTTTGAGCGCCATATCCAACAACTTGCAAATTTTGAGTCCATGCATTTCACCGAGACTTCCTCCATAAACGGTAAAATCTTGAGCATAGCAGTACACTGTTCGTCCATCAATAGTCCCGTATCCACATACTACCCCGTCTCCAGGAATTATATTTCGGTCCATTCCAAAATCAGTACATCTGTGTTCTACTAATGCATCTATTTCTTGGAATGTACCTTCGTCTAGGAACGCTTCAATACGTTCCCTAGCAGTCATTTTTCCTTTTCCATGTTGGGAGTCAATTCTGTTTTGACCCCCTCCCATTTCTGCCTGTCCTTTCCGTCGCCTGAGGTCTTGGAGTCGCTCCTCCGTCGTCTCCATGTGGTGTCATTCTGCGAAGTTGCCCATAATTCATCCCCTTGAATGTTGGAAATTAGACGGTTGGTTCAAGTTAAACGGCTTAACTCGCAGTACATGGATCCCCTCCGAATAGTCGTGGCCAAGCCTGGCCTTGATGGTCACGATAGGGGTGCAAAAGTTGTTGCAAGAGCTCTTAGAGATGCAGGGCATGAAGTAATTTACACCGGATTAAGGCGAACTCCAGAGGAGATTATTCGAATTGTAGAGGATGAAGATGCTTCTATTCTTGGTTTATCCTCTTTATCAGGTGCGCATGGTTTTTTATTTCCGAGAGTTTGTGAATTGTTGAAGGAAAATGGTTTGGATGATGTTGTTGTTTTCGGTGGAGGTATTATTCCTCAGGCAGATAGACCTGCATTATTTGATTCAGGAGTAAGAGCAATTTTCGGCCCTGGAACTCCTACAGAGGAATTTACTCTTTTTTTGAATGAAGTGAAGAGCAGAAGAATGTCAAATAAGCCAGTAGGTGTTGGATTTTCTGATGGTTGGCATTGGAGCTGAATTCATGGCGGAATCAGAACTAGTATCTCAAGCGTCTCAAGGATCGCGTAGGGCACTAGCACGTTTACTTACGATGATTCAGCAAGGTGATCAAGAATCCATTGATTCAGTATTATCTATTTCTCCAGTTCAGTCAATCGGAATTACAGGCCCACCTGGAGTAGGTAAGTCTTGTCTTACAGATTGTTTAGCTAAAATTTTTGCAGATAGAGGTGAACGTGTAGGCGTTTTATGCATAGATCCTAGTTCTCCAATTAGTGGGGGCTCTCTTCTTGGAGATCGAATGAGAATGGAACAAAGTGGTGTTCATGACAGAATTTACATCCGAAGTGTAGCAACTAGAACATCTCATAGTTCTATTCCTTTACGTCTTAAGGCGATGATTTCTGCTCTTTCTATTGCAGGAATGGATAGGGTATTGATAGAGACAGTTGGAGTGGGTCAAACTGAAATTGGTATAGTTTCAATGACTGATTCTGTTTTACTTGTAGATGGTCCAGATAGAGGAGATATTGTTCAAGCAGAGAAAGCCGGATTACTCGAATTAGCAGATGTAGTTGTAGTTAACAAAGGAGATTTACCTGGATCTGAACAAGCAGCAGCAAATATTCGCTCTGGTTTAGCACTTGGACCTGCTTCTAGTGTTCCTGTGATGGTAGTCAGTGCATTGAATCGTACAGGTATTGATGAACTAGTGGAAGCTTTAGTTTCAATCCAATCTCGCCCTTCAGTAGAGATTGTAAAATGGAGACATCGTCTTTCGTCGGCTATAATGGATGAATTAGTATCAAGATCATCTTTTGAATCAGCTGTAAAAGATCTGGTTGAAGGGCGCGTTTCCATAGAACAGGCGATTCAAAACATTATTCAGCAATAGGTCAAAAAGGACTATCCCAATTTCGTTATGATTGGGATGACTAATGAAGCCCAGAATATTTCTGACAATATTGTGAATATAAATGATCACGTACCTGCATCTGTTGGTGGTTTAAGAGGACACATTGTCCGTCGAATAACACATATTTCTATGATGGTAATCCCGTTCTTGTATTACTGGAATGGTACAAACATTTCTAATTTCTTTTTTGAGTTGGAACCTAAACAATTTGTCAGTATAGTTGCCTTTATATTTGTATTAATTGAAATTGTTCGGTTAAGAATGGGATTTGTTGTATTTGGACAACGTGATTATGAAAGTGAACAAATTTCTGCCTTCTTTTGGGGAGGTTTTTCAGTTTGTTTGGTTCTGATAATTTCTCCTGAAGTTGGGATTCAAAATAGTGCTTTTGGGTTTCCATTAATTCTTGGCCTTACATTGATTGATCCATTAATGGGTGAGTTGCGTCGTGCAAATTGGAGTACTAGAAATGTGATTGTAATTGCCTATATTGGTACTATTTCGATATGGATTTTCTGCCACTATATTTTAGATACTCCTCTATTCATTGCTCCGTTTATTGCTGCAATAGTAGTTGCTTCTGAATGGCCTAGACTAACTTGGATTGATGATAATGCAACAATGTTACTAATCCCTCTTTCATTTGTTTTGTTCCTTGAGCCATTTCTATGAAATCGTGATTATTTCGGGTTAGATTTACAATCCAGATATTACTCGACAGTACATGGCAACTCAGGACGCATCTGCATCTGGAGATAAAGATGGAGCAGTAGTTAGTGGAGATGGAATATCTCAATCCACTTATGTTTTCGTTTATCTTTTAGCTATGGCAGTCTCTGTTTGGATATATGTTGCTTTCTGGTGATATCCGCAGTTTCAAATCCAATAGCGTTGGTTTCATCTCATGTGCGGCATTTCGGGGGTCTTCGGAACCGATGATCCTCTTATTGCATCAGACATGATTTCTTGTCTTTCACATCGAGGTCCTGATGGGCAAGGATATTGGTCAGATTCAGTTAATCGACTTGGAAATATTTCTTTTGGTCATTCGCGTCTAGCAATTATCGATGTAATTGGATCTAGTCAACCTATTCAGAGTGAACATGGTTGTGTTCTAGTACAGAATGGAGAGATTTACAATCAAACTGAAATCCGAGAGAGTTCATCGTACCTTTGGAAAACAAGTGGTGATGGAGAAGCAATTTTAGCGGCTCACTTCCATTCTATTCCTTCTCCTTCGGTTATTCCAGAACCAGTTTCAGGGAAACAAAATGGATGGTATAGAGTTTCATCAGGAGTAAATCAAGCACTTCGTCATGTTGATTGGGTAAAACGTCTGAATGGAATGTGGGGTTTTGCTTTATGGGATCCTCGATATAGAGAATTGATACTTTGCAGAGATGAGTTGGGAATTAAACCATTAATGAAGTGGCAATCAGACGATGGTTCTCTGTTATTTGCATCAGAAGCTAAAGCTTTTCGCGGTCATCCAGAATATTTCCCTAAATTAGACACTCAAGCATTGTTTGCTAGACTAGCATTCGAATATTCTCTTGATGATACCTCCCTATTTTCTGGTGTTTCTCAGGTTCGACCTGGTACTATTGAAACATGGTCACTTGATAGTAATGGCAGAGCAGTATTGACTGGAGTTGCTGATTATTCTCAAATAAAAAATAGCCCTAATTTGGAATGGAATCCAAATAATGCTCCCCAGTTATTACATAGTCTTCGAATGGGTTTAGCAGATCGTTTGAATTCTGATGTGCCAGTTGGAATTGTTCTATCTGGTGGACTTGATTCTAGTATGGTTGCTGCTTTAGCAAAAGATGCATCCGAAATTGCAGGTAAACCAATCCCGAAGTGCTGGACTGTTTCTGAGAGTGAGGATAATCCCGATTATAAGGCAGCAGTTGAAGTTGCCAATTCACTTGATCTCGACCACCATTGTTGGACTTTAGATGAAGATGTATTTTGGAAACGTTTACCGAGTTTATCTTGGGCAGGAGAAGATTTAGATCTTACTGTTCTATTTTTTCAACCGTTATTTGAACAAATGTCAAAGGAAGTTAAGGTAGGAATTTGTGGACAAGGAGCAGATGAAATTCATGCTGGTTATCCAAGACATGGCAACTTATCTGGTCATTCAAATTTAGTCTCTCAGAGACTCAATTTGATTGATCATCCTATCGCAGAAAATCTTTCTTCAGGATTACTCCTCGACAATGATATTATTGGTCCTGGTCAACCGTGGACTGCTCCTCCCCCTAAAGTTGAAGACGTATTTTGTAATCTAGAAAATACATTAAATTTTGAAATGTCTAGGGGTCAATTAACAAATTTTCAGTTAAGATTAGTTGACCGTCATAGTATGTCACATGGCTTAGAAGTTAGAGTTC
The DNA here is from genome assembly GCA_002502625.1 of Euryarchaeota archaeon UBA125. Classification (GTDB taxonomy): domain Archaea; phylum Thermoplasmatota; class Poseidoniia; order Poseidoniales; family Thalassarchaeaceae; genus MGIIb-N2. The sequence goes on along the minus strand of DAPV01000091.1, from coordinate 14,405 downwards.
CCTTCCTTTCACGTCAGCATCTTGAATTATCTAGTAAATTGCCTATGGATTGGAGATTCAAGCAAGGCCATATGGAGAAAAGAGCATTAAGAGAAGCTGCTGCCCTAACTAATCTCCCAAGAAACATCGTATCACGACCTAAACTTCCTGCTGGTACAGCAACTTCACCAGGTTTGATAAATTCAATAATTAATGAGTTAAAACCGAATATAATTGAATGGAATGCTGAAACTCCCCATCTTGCTCCTCTCTTAGATAAGATGCCAGATATCGCAATTGGGTTCAGATTATTTTGTTCATTACATCTTCAACCCAATGCTAAATCATTGAATACTAATACCGACCTGTTTAGTTTATTGGATGATGTTGAGCCTATGGAGTTGTTTTGATGGCGGGATTAGATGAAGCTTTATTTTCATTATTTGAAAAGAAAGATGAAATCCATCAATGGTTAGAAAAAAAGAGAGACGAAATCCCTCTTCCTATTTATGGTTCCTTTGATATTAGAGATGCAGGATGGAAAGCAGTAGTTGTAGATTCAAATGCATTTCCTGCTGGATTCAATAATCTTGACCCTAAAGATCATTCTGAATTATCATTTCGATTGTCAAAGTGGTTTGAAAATTTAGATCATGTCCCGAAACGTCTTCTTCTGTGGCCAGAGGCACATACTAGAAACCCAGGATATCTTGAAAATGTTAGATTGATTAAATCATTAATTCATAGAACTGGAATAGATGTATTAGTAGGTACTGATTTATTGAAACCTCAAACTGTATCAACTTCAGTGGGTGATTTGTCGTATGTTGATGTGGATGTAACAGATGATATGGTTTTAGCAGATGGCAAAAGTGTTGATATGATTTTTCTTAATGCTGATTTGAGTGATGGACCATTACATGTCTCAGGTGTAAATGTAGTACCACCTAATCACATGGGATGGCATTCAAGAAGTAAATGTCGCCATTTTGAACATGTTTCAGATTTAGTTCATGAAGTGGGCGATTTCGTTGGAATAGATCCATGGCTAATTGGCCCTTGGGGATTCATTAGTCGAGGTAGATGTTTAGAAGATATAATTTGTAGAGAAAGATTAGCCGGAGAGATTCATGAAGGTTTAGAATTTATTTCTGGAAAATACAAAGAGCATGGAATTGAATCTCGGCCTTCTTTATTCATCAAGAATGACAAAGGAACATATGGATTAGGAATTCTACGTATTCAAAGTCCAGACGAAATTCTAAACCTGTCAAAACGGAAGATGAATCGCTTGACATATGCTAAAGGAGGAAAAGACGCTGAAGATTTTTTATTGCAAGAAGCGGTTCCCACATTCTTGAAGTCTAACAATTCTGTAATCGAACCTGTAGGTTATGGAGTAAACGGTGAAGTAATTTCTTGGTTTTATCGTTCTAATGATAAACACGGAGTTCTTGATAATTTGAATACTCCTTCTACTAAATTTATTCTTGACAAAGATTTGTCTAAGAAAGCATCTCTTGAAATTAATGCCAGAAGATGGTTGCATGAGTTAGTAGCGAATATATCTATGATAGCTATGGGTCGAGAAAATATTGATCATGAATCCTCTCCAGAAGAATGATCTTCTTCCATTCCAACGATTTCATAGTTTGATGGAAACAAAGCGATTCCTACCCCAAATACAAAGCAAAGTAATGCCCAAGAATATGCATGCTGAACAATCATCAATTCTAGGCCTATAACCATCAAAATCAATCCTCCAATATTTGAAGTCCACACTAGTGTCTTGAAGGTTGAAAGAGAAACACCACTTGTTTTACTAGATCTGTAGGGTCCAAATTCTGCACCAAACCGAACTGGATCAGATTTTTCTTCGTCCATGTCAACCCGAAACGACACAATGACTTAATTCTCTGTATCTCTGTTCCCCTGTCATCGATTGATTCAAGCGGGATATCCCATGACAATGGTTTAGGTGAACCATGCATATCGCCATGCTTAGTGCTGAATATCCTCCAAGATGGGGTGGCATGGGGTCTACTGTTTTCCATTTGTCTTCTGCTTTAGTTTCTCTAGGTCACCGTATTACAATCATTACACGTAACGGTGGATCTGGCAATCCCCCTGCTATAGATGGAGTAACTGTACGAAAAGTAAAATGGGCTAGGATTCCCATGGGGTTTACAAGATCTTATGGAAAGTATGCTTTGAATGAATTACGCAGTCTTCATTCTAAGGATCCAGTTGATGTTGTTCATCTCCATTGTCCTATGATATCTTGGACAAAGAAACAGTTCAAGATTTGTAAAGAAGAGATATCACCTGTAGTTTCTTCATTACACGGTTCTTGGTTAGGTGAAAGAGATGGTCTTAGAATAGCATCAAAAATGAAAGAAGCAGCAGTTTGGGCTAATCCTAATGATCTTGCAATTTTACTAACGGGGGGATATTATGCTGGATTTGAAAATGCTGCATTATCTGAATCTACTGTTTGTGTTGCAAATTCTCGGGCTACTAAACAAGATTTCATGGACAGGTATTCTCCTCCAAAGGATTGGGATTGTGAAGTTATTCATTGGGGTGTAGATACAGAGATGTTCATTCCCTTTACAGGAGATGATACTCAAAGAAAATTGATTCGTGAAAGATATGGTGTCTCTAAAGATGGTAAATTATTATTGGCAGTTGGTAGATTAGCTGCGCGTAAAGGATATGCTTCACTGTTGCGTTCATTTTCTAGGGTTAACAAAAACATTCCAGGAGTTCGATTAGTAATTGTAGGTCGAGGACATCTGAAGAAACGTCTTGAGAAATTATCTCGAAAATTAGGTATTGGAGAATATGTGACAATTGAATCTAGTCTTCCATTCGATGATTTAGCTTTCTTGTTTAGGGTTTCAGATCTAGTTGTATATCCTTCTTATTATGAAGGTCAAGGATTAATTCCACTAGAAGCAATGGCATCTGGGACTCCTGTAGTCACAGTAGATCATGGACCTTTACCGGAGATGGTTGATGATTCAGTTGGAAAATTGTTTACTATGGGTGATAATGATTCAATGTCTTCAGCAATTATTGAAGAAATTGAGAATCCCGAAGAGCTTCTAAAGAAAGGTATTTTCGGACGTGAAAGAGTTTTAGAAAAATATACGTATGAATCTAATGCCTCACGTTTTTCTGAAATTTATTCTCGAATAGTATAGTTATCTGTCAATCATACTTATTGCATCAGTTGGGCAAGCTAAAACACACAATCGACAGCCAGTACAAGGATCACGGAGTATCTTTGCTTTTCGATTAATATCTACTTGAATCAAAGGACTCGTCATTGCTTTATCATATAATTCAATTGCATCATCGTCACAGACAATAGTGCATTGGTCACAACCTATACATTGTGCCTCAGTAACGAAGGCAACTGTTGTTTCTCCGCCTTTGATAGTTGCTCTTTCTTCTGCCTTGGCAGCATTAAGAGCCATACGTATCCGTTTTTGTACGTCTCCTCGACGAGAAGCGACTTCATCTCTAGTCGACATTGTATGTGCATGACTCCCTTTATTCTAAGTCTTAGGGTTTTGATATCAAACTTGTTTCTTTTCTTCAATTTGCCTTGCTAAGAAGGATACAACATCTAAGATTTCAAAATCATGTCTAGGATCACCTTCGAATTTTAAGCATTCAAAGTGAGAAACACATTTAGGGCAAGTTGTAAGCATAATTTCTGCACCTGTCGCTCTAACTTCTTCAAATCTTTCAATTCTAAGGGCGCGTGAATTTTCATTACAAGACATCATACTTGAGACACCACAACATAAGCCATCTTCTCCATGGTGTTCCATCTCAACTAAATCAACTCCTTCTACTCGTTTTACCAGTTCACGAGGTTCGTCAAAGAGATTCATTTGTCTTCCCAATCTACAAGGATCGTGATAAGTTACGGTAGTTCCTTCTGGAACCGCTGCATCAAATTCATATCCTGATTCTATCAAAAATTCAGTAGTGTGCATTACTTTGAGGTCATCGAGTTCATAATCTAATGCAAAAGTTCGGAAGCATTCTGCACAAGAAGTAACTAATGTTTCAATTCCACTATCTCCTAATTTCTTCTGATTATATGCTTTCAATTTTTCAAAAACTTCTGTCATGCCTTGCCATTTTTGATCGTGCCCACAACATTTTAGGAAATCTCTACCTAGATATGCAACATCAATCTCTGCATCTTCAAAGAGAGTAAAAGCGGCATCTGTAGTTTGTCCAAGATTCATCGTACCTTCATTGACATGACTGAAAATCATTTCTTGATCTATATAATCTACACAACCAGGGTAATATCCTACTGACGAATCAATTGGGTAATCTTCAACTGCAACGAATTGGTCATTTGCTTCGTCATCTGCTTCTGCTCTAAGTACAGCTTGTAAAATCGAATGAGGGATTTCTGCTGCAGGAGGGCCTCCAACAATTAGGTTCCTTCTAATGTCAATGTATGAGTCATAATCTACCAATTGTGGGCATGCATTTGTACATGCAGTGCAAGTTAAACAGGAATAAAGTGGTACTCCATCATCCTCATTATTCCAGGTATTATAGATAATATTCAATTTGTCTCCTGCATTGAATAATCGAACAGGACATGCATCATCACATAGGTCGCAACCATAGCATTTGTTCATCTCATATTCGTATCCCTTAGCCATACTTCGCATAAGGAAGAAGACAAGTGCTCCAACTCCAAGACATGGAATAACTAGCGAGTATGTTAATTTGGCATCTAAACTCTTAGGATTCTTTTCGAACGTAGGATTTTCCAGAGTAAATGATGAAAGCTGTTCAGCATTGTAAACTGCAGATCCTGTCAATAGGAATAATTCTGTCTCATCAGAAAGATTTACTGCTGCGCCGTTAGAATCCAAAACTAAAGGTTGGAACGCAGAGATGGAAACATCTGTGATTACATCACCTGAGATGTCTAATCCGGTTGTACTAATTGAATAGTCGAGAGAGTAAGAAGTTCCTGAACTTAATTTCAATGTTTCAGTATTACATGCATCCATTGATATGAGAGTTGTTCCAGTAATATCTTTCACATCAAGAGAAATAGTGTGATTTCCTGCACCTCTGATTGTAGTTCTAGCATTGCAAGTTACGTCTACGAATAGAGTGTCTACACCTAGATTTGGAACTTCCATTATTCCAGAGAATGTATGTACTACGGCTGAACCATCAACAGAACCAGGGTAAGTTGATTGATTGAATAATCCGTTTCTACCATTGTTTGCATCGATGTGATTGTTTGCCCCGTTAAAGTCTATAATATGGGCTTGAGTTGGTTGAAAAATACCCCATTCAGTGAATTTTTCAGCAGGCATTACACAGTGATCTTCGTAAGCCCATGCTCCTGAATCGAAATGATCATCTTCCCATGCAGGAGATTTTGATGAGTCACTGTAGGATAAACAGAGTCCCATCATATGTTCATGATGTTCGCTTTCTCCAATAGCTATCAGAGTGTCACTAGGTTGACTGCGAAGTGTTTCTAATTCTTCGATATCTTGCATGGCTCCAAATCCACCCATGTCCCAAAATCCATTATCGTAAACTGGCCAAGTGACTGAACAGAGTAATACTGCGACAATAAGAGAACCAAATGCAACGTTCCTGTTTCCGTTAGGGGTGATTCTTGCTCCTTGAGTTTGAACCAAGAACCAACGAATAGCAAAGTATAGAACTGCAAATATGAAAACTCCAGTTAGAAGCCAAGGTATGCTGTTGAACACCTCTGCCATCCATGGTTGTCTCGTTCCACAAGATAAACCCGCATGAGAATTCATTTGACAAAAATCCGTACGATTTTTCCCATACAGTTCAAGGAAGATATTGATTGAGTAAACAGAAATAAACCAAACGTGTGCAAGGTAAACCATTCCTGCAGTTGCAAACCACGGATCTTCGACTCCACGCTTTTCTCTACCAGGGATGAATGGGGGCAAAGCTAGAATTGCAACTGGAATTCCTGTAATTGCTGCTCCCCACCAACCTGCATTCCATGAAATAATTGGGGTTCCGAAGAAATTTCCTATAGCAGTTGGGAGAGGAATATCGAATTGGGGGAGATATTCTCCGAGTCGAAGGTATCCGTAAGAGAAAAGCACATACCAATCAGGAAATACGAATCCTGCTTGAGCAAATGGGTCTGCAGCACTGTGTAATGGAGGAGGAATTAACCATGAATAAAAAGATAGCACCATCAGAATTGACATTGCAATTATCGTGTCTCGCAATACTTCTTGTGGCCAAAATGCATGGCCAGTGAATACTCTTCTTCGCTCTTGTTCTGCTTCTATTAGTTGATCTCTTTCATCAACATAAGTATCAGCAACACGGCCTAGACGTTCGATTATACCCATTTTTTCCCCTCCTATCAGTGCGGTTCAGCAACTCCCTGGACCCAAACTATGAACAAATGAATAATTATCAAGGTAGTAACGAGAACAGGTAAAATGAATACATGGATGAAGTACATCCTCGTGACTGCTTGGTAAGTTAGTGTACTGCCTCCGAACATTGCTGTGGCAACCCATGGTCCGATTAGAGGCGTTGCATTTGCCATGTTGATCCCGATTGTAGCAGCACCAAATGCTAACGCATCCCATGGCAGAAGGTATCCTGAATATCCGAAGAAGATAGTGAAAAACATTAGAGCAACTCCGATAAGCCAGTTTAATTCACGAGGATTTCTGTATGCTCCTGTGAAATATACTCTGCACATATGGAGGAAAACAGCAGCCACCATGAAGTGAGTAGTCCAATGGTGAATTGAACGAATGATGTAACCAAATGGCAATTGAGTCATTATGAATTCCATGCTAGCATAAGCAGGAGTAGGGTCTCCCTGCCCACCGGGGACATAATATATGCCAAGAATAGTGCCTGAAATTACTAGGATTATGAATGCTAAGAAAGAGATCCCTCCTAAACAATACAGTGGGTACCAATACCAAATTATCCTTAGTTTGTATTTTTCTGCATGGGTCAGTGGCATCTGTCTATGCATGCTGTAGTATGCATCTCTGGACATAGCCCAATAATCTTGAATTCTAAATCTAGTATCCATCCAGGAAAAGGCCCAAAGGAATGATTTCTCCATGAGCCCCATTCCTCCAGCGCCAGAAGTAGTTTGAACAGCTCTCAAAATTTCTTTACGAGGTACTTCTTCACGTTCTTTTCGTAGAGTAAATGCCACTATTACTAATATGACTGCTAGGAAAATCCAGAGTACTACTGATTCAATCATTTTTTCACCTCAGTCACAGAATGTATACCAATCAAGATAAGTAGGAATCGCTTCAATTACATCTCCATTCACTTCAAATGGAATTAGGGGCATACCAACAGGAGCAGGCCCGCCAGTAAGTTTGACTCCGAAGTATTCGAACATAGTCCCATTCGTACGATTACGGTTTTGATTTTTCTCAATCATCGTCGGATCATATCTACTTGAATGACAAATGCAGAACAATTTGTTTCCTCCAGAGTCTGTTCCTCCTGGGAACCAAGTATCTGCTGTAAAGTCGTTGGGCACAAGTTGCCATCCTGGAATACAACATAAATGCGGACAGCGACTGAAAATAATAACCATGTTGTCATGAATTGCCAAATCGGAGTAAGTAGCATCATCCTCCATTTCTCCTCCATATCCTATGTATGCTCCCGATTGATCATATCCATCACCAAATTGGAATCTGGGTTTGTTCTCTACAGGTGCAGTACCATCATTTTCGTCATGAGGGACGTAGATAACAGTGACAGGGAGGCCACTCCAAACTCCGGCTGCTCCTGCCATTCCAGTGGATGAATTTGCTGCTTCTGCTACAAAAACAGATTTTGTCATAGGTTCAAGATGTAAATCTCCATACCAAGCTGTATCTTCAGCGCCAGATGGTACCCAAAATCTTACTGCTGAGTCTCCTCCATCTGTTTCTGCAGTTCCCATCAACAGAGATGCAAATCCGATTGACCCTAATGATGCTGCAGCAATAACGCCTGCTGCGCTATTGAACGAATGTCGAATGAAGTCTCTTCTATCAATCATTCTTGAGCCACCAGTTGTAACTTCATCTACTTCTCCTGGAGAAGGACGGAGTTTGAATTTACGACTCATTTTTTCACCTCATGCATCATATTTCTTCCAAGTATCGGTATCTTTGATTGGAATATACTTATTTCGCCTATGTTTGACAACCACAAGGTCAGGTAATACGAATCGAAGATAGATTATTCCCATCATAATCAGAGTCATAAATGTCATTCCTAAATGGAAAGCTAGTTGTTGTTGATCCCATCCATTTAGAAGGCCATAAGTAAGAGTAAATGACCAATATGTGGTCCAAAAAATACCCCAGATGAAGAATAAGACCATCAACCAAGATTCAGCTGCAGGGGAAATAGTCGCTCTAACAACAGTCCCTACTTTTGGTTTAGTAAATACACCATGTTCTATCGCAGATTCATATTGTTCTTCACTTAATGAGACTCCTTCTAGAGCATTACGTGCATCGTCAATAGAGACAGCCCCGCTCTTAACATCACGCAGCAAGGTAAGAACTTGGTCGGTCTTCACAGTTGATCACCTCTCCTCAGATGTTTGATTCTCAACTTTAACAGATTGCTCCTACCTTTATAGTGTCGGCTAAACCCATACCGGAGGAAGAAACCACAGAAAATGAGTACAACAATTACTGCTCCAAATCCAAGGAGCCCCAACCAATGCGCTCTGAATTTCGCTCCCATATGGTGAAGGTCAGTATGTCCTGAAGAAGGAGGTGCAGGGGGTTCTATATTGCCATCACCTGAGAATACAGTTCTTCGATTACCATCATCTTCTCCTTCGATGATGACTGCAGAGAGTCGATTCCACATATCTTGAGGGCCTGGAACTCCATCGCCATTTACAGAGTTTCCAACTAGCCAGATTGTTATTGGCCCACTTTCCGCTTCTGGTGCAGTCCAGATTATGTTCCAAGATCTTGATTCTAAGTTTCCTCCTGATTTTGTATGTGATAATGACTGGAGATCTTCGCTCGGAGGTCCGTTGAATGCTTGAGGAGCTGCAGAGACATGATCTTCTGAACCTTCACCTGCACCTAAAATACCGGAGGAGACTCTCATCGAGAATCCTGCACTGTATTCTGTACCTCCAGAGTGGTATTCAGGACCTCCAATAATTTGAATCATCATCTCGTATGTTTCTCCGGAAGTATACAATGTGGGGACATTATCAAGAATAATTGTGACACTTTCACTCGAATCTACGTTGTGGCAGGTACATCCAGAAATAGCTACATCACCCTTGTTATCTTGATCGCCACCGATGCCTCCCGGCCATGCATAAACTGAAGACGGACTATTGGCTAAAACGATGACAAGAAGACAGACGGCAAAGACCCTCCTTATAGGTGCAGTCCACGGACTGTCCATGCCCATATTACATCCGACTGGAAAAGGGGATATTAACATTGGCTAAACTAGTGTTTTTTTCGATGGACCGCGGGGCATATATATGCTTGTAAATTAGAAAGAAAATATCGACATTTTTCCTTATATATTCTGTTGATTTATCCGCATGGTTCAAGCCCCTTCACTATTCTCCTGCAAGTATGGCGGGGCGAGCATGGAAGAACACTTACCGGCTTTCAGATGTTCAGTTGGAACAATTAGATAATGCTGAATCGTTAATGGAATCTATGGATTTAGGTCAAGCAGAGGATTTACTTCTTCAGATGCTTAATGATGATCCCGTTTGTATCCCAGTTCTTTCTAATCTTGGTCATCTGTATGGACGATATTTATCTGAATTTGAGAAGGCAGTTGAGTTTTATGATAAAGTTCTTGAAATCGAGTCGGATAATGCATGGGCTAGAGATGAAAGGCGACGATATCAACGATACTTGACATATGAGGATTAGTGGGAAAATGCATGATGGCGCTTTACTTATTGTAGGAGTAGGTGGGATTGGATGCCGTTGGGCAAAAGCAGCTCATTCCGAGATGGTAGATTATGCTGATTTAGTGTTAGTAGATTCTGACTCTTCATCCTTTGAAGAATATCCCAATGCATCCACTATCCACATAGGTCCTGAAGGAGTAAATCAAGGGATTATGCCCGAGTTGTCTAGTTCATGGGCGAGTGAATATGCTCATGTGTTTAGTAAGATGTTAGACCGGGCAGAATTGGTGCTCATTTCTACTGTTTTAGGCGGGGGAGTAGGAGGTGGTGCTAGTGTTTGGATTGCTGAACAAGCACGATCTGCAGGAGCATTGGTCGTAACTATTGCAGGTTTGCCGTTTGAAGACCAAGTATCTAGAATGAGATGGGCACGACTTTCGAGACCACGATTAGAATCCGCTTCTCATGCAACTATTGGTATTTCTCTTTCATCTTTGGCTCATCGAAGTATCAAGAGAGGAATTCCCTGGGAAGATGGAGGTGGATGGATTTCTAGTCTAGTAACTGGCCTTATTCGTACTCAGGCTAGAATGGGTGTTATCAATTTAGATTTGATGGATTTACGTACTATTCTCGCTCAAGCAGGCCGTTCAACAGTATTGGTTGGAGAAGGTATGGCAGTAGATGCAAATCGGATTTTCAGTTCTGCTTTCGATGCCCCTCTAGAAAGAATAGATATCGCAAATGCTGCGGCTTGTTTACTCCACATCGAGGGAGGAAATGCGGTTTCATTGGGTGATTTTGATCAAATTGCTGAAGCTTTTACTAAAGGTCTACATGATAATTGCAATGTAATTTATGGTGCTTCAATAGATAAAGAAATGACTGGAGAAGTAAGAGTAATAGCAGTTCTTTCTGGACTATGATTACTTATTCTTCTTCTGAATTAAATTCTATAGGTCGAGAGATAGATCCCTTGAATCCCATTAGTAGAGTAATTGCAGTCAAAACATGGCCAACTCCTAATGTTTGAGAAACATCTCCTAAGATAGGAAGAGATTCTGTTAGTCCAGACATTACTGTAATCGATCCAGCATATCCAAAACCAAAAGCTATGGCCCAGAGAATTGCAGTGTCTTTGGAGATAAAATTGATACTACTTCTGTTTCGATTACTCATTGCCCAAACAGCACTTACGACTGTGATAATTACTAAGATAATTTCTTCAAAGAGCATAGCACTATTCCCATTTTCAAAGAGTCTCGACCAGGCACTAGAAAGGTGCCAAGCAATGAGGAGAATCAGTAGTTGACCTGTTCGATGAACTCTATTTCTATCCCCCTTTGTCCATGAGGTGTCTAATGGAACAATGCCGTCTTTTGCAATTTGTAAGAAAATTGCGATTAAAGAAAAACAAACTATGTAGTAAATCATCCAAGAAACTAAATCCGAATCTGTTCCAATAAAATTTGTGACTATTATTCCTCGAAAGACTCCAATGATTGCAGTGAAAATGAATGCACCCAAAATAAGTCGTTGAAAATCCCAACTTGTAGGTGTTTTAATTTCTGATTTTTTACTCGACTTAGATCGAAGTACTAAATCTCGAATACTGGTTTTCAGGGCTAATCCTTGTCCAATCGACCATAAAACGAAAAGAGATGCCAAAGAAACGGCCCATAAATCTCGAATATTTTTGTCTCCAGCAATAGTAAGCAAGATGATCGTAGAAATTATACTCATTAGCAGTAGAGGTAAAATCAATGGCCCCAATAAACGAGTTAGAAATGAAGAGTATCTGTCTGCAAGCAACCATTTGTTAATACTAGATTTGTTACCAATTATTCCAAGAAATATGTATGAAATCATCGCTGAAGTAAAAATGATAGCCGCATATCCTGGGTCATTATTGATTGTTGAAATGAGAGCAAAAAGCACCCCTGTTCCACAAATTAATAGGAATACGTGGGGAATGGTTTTCGGAGAGAGTAGTATTTTTACTAAGTCCCAAGGACTTTCTATCGAAGAGTCCTCATTCCCGCTCTCCATGTGATTCCGATAGTGGGGACTGAAATAAACGGACAACCCTCAACAGGTCATGGGGGCCCCTTCTAAGGCAAAACGTCCAAAGCGACGTTGGGTTGGTATTCGTACTATTGAAGAAATTGATAGAGAGAATTTGAAATCATTGATAAATCAAATTATGCCTTCCAGTTCTGCAAAATTGTACGATTTGAAAATTGTTAATGGAGAAAATCTAGCAATTGTGCGAATTAATTTGGCCGAATACCGTATTTTTATTTCCAATTGTGAAGCAGATAATCGTCTTGAGACGATTACTACTTCAGGGAAAATTAGACTTGTAAGAGATCGTCTATGCTTACCCAAACCTAAACTTCGAAGATAGCATTCATCACCTTTGATTTATTCGGGCAGAATATGGGAGGGGGTGGAACGAGTGAGCCTATCCCCATTTGGGACCTTTCATCTTTGATGGGCTCAATAATGTTGATAGGTACTATTTTGATGGCTTTATGGGTGCCTTCTCAAGAGGTCAATTTAGATGAAAATGAAGGTCTCGTTGATCTTATGAGTATTGATGTTGGTTTCTTAGGTTCTGATGACGCAATTGAAATTTCAATAATGCCGGGTGAATCATGTATTCAATCTAATTCTACATGTGTTTTTCAGGCTGATGTAGGAGGCGAAATTCTTGTATTTAATTTTGAATCTGATGGAAGTTGGACATCGATGACCTCTACTAGAACTTCAGACGGTCCACTAGATATTGCAGTGTCTGGTTCTGGTGAATTTGATGTAAAAATTAGTGTGAAAAGGCAACTTCCATTGGAGGCAATTCCTGCGATCTTAGGTCTATTTCTATTGGTATGGGGGGAGTGGCGTCGTAGACAATGATTAGTCTTCAATGTCTATACCTGACAAATCCGTTTTCCCGCTTTTAGAGTAAATCTGTAATTGTGAATCTAGTAATTTTGATACTACACATGGTTGATTCTTGTATTTTTTATTTTTACCAATAATATGTGAATTTGATGCAACATTCCACCATCTTCTCTGAAGGAAATTCTTGTCTGCATCAGGGACTCTTTCATGATTTTCAAACCATGATGTAAGATGAACATGTACGTGTTTTTCTAGGCCCTCGAGTCCAGTTTCGGAAACCCCTCCTTTCATTTCCCCTTCAACAATTCTGGGTTTAGAATTAATTCCAATTCCACAAGAAATCCAAATTTCATTTCCTTTTGATTGCGCCTCTAATAATATTCCAGCTATCTTTGTACCAGTAGAAGAACAGAAAATATCGTTAGGCCATTTGATTGAGTAATCATTGCAGTTAGTATTGGTCCAAGTTGTTGATTGAAACACCTTTTCATTCCATGTGCAAATTGCATTAAAAATTGCTAGCGAAGCAGCCATATGTATTGATTGAATGTCTAAATTAGGTGGTTCAGGGCCCATTATTCTCCATGTACCAGTAAGATCACCTTTTACAGAAATCCAAGGAGAATTTTTTCTACCATATCCTGCTGTTTGTTCTCGTGAAAGAATGCAATTTCCTACTCCAGTATCATCGTTAAAGAATTCCATTGTAGAACTTACAGATTTTTGAAAATGTGGCTCCCATTTCCATCCTTTCCATAATGCAATAACTGCGGTTTTCTCACCTCCATTCGATCTTGTTTCAATTGTCCTTATTGACCAACCTTCTGATATTGCATTACTTAACTCAAAATTAGTTTCTTTACTTGTCGAAACTAAAGCAATAATACAACCGTTTTCACTTAACATTCCAGGTATATTTGCGATATCTAGAAGCCTTCTGATGGGATGTTTTCCTTCCCATGATAGAGCGGCTTCTTCAAATGGTCCTAGGCGATCATCGTCACCTTCAGGTGAGTCCAGATAGGGGGTATTCCAAGTAATTACGTCCCATGATTTTTCGAAATTTTCTCCTATTTCTTCTATAGATATTTCAACAGTTTCAAAGATACCTAAATTTTGATGATTCCCTCTTGCTGAAGCGATTGCTAAAGGATTAATGTCAATTCCACAAACTGTCCATCCTGCCTCTGCCATCGATATACCGATTGCTCCACTTCCAGTGCCGATTTCTAGCATCCTTCCCGTTGAACCTTTAATTCTGCAAAGAGCTCTATGCAACATCGTAGTATCTTCTCTAGGGGGGTATACAGTTGGAGGGACTACTATATTCCTTTTTTTTCCGGTCGAATCGGTCCAGATTACTGTAGAAGAATTTCTAAGTGAAATTTCAACCTCCCTCTCTGGTCTAATCCCCATAATTTCTTGTCGATGGTAGGGTTCATGAACACCAGTGGTGAGTGAAGGGTGCTAGTTGGGTGCACTAGCGGTACCGAGGGATTTATGACCCCCCCCTCGGTCCGCAGGAGGCCCAGCATTAGCCATGGGCCTGTAGCTTAGCCAGGTAGAGCGACGG
>DAPV01000010.1 GCA_002502625.1 Euryarchaeota archaeon UBA125 | reverse complement strand
ATGTTGTAATCGATTCAACAACTTCGATTTCTTCTTCACCTAGTAAATTTAGAATAGATTCTCCGTACATTCTGATTGCTAGTTTGCGTAAATCTGGGCTCGACCGAATAGCATCTAACTCTTCTGACGAGATGTCTCCATCTAGTAATGACTTGAGTGGGTCATCCTCCGGCATACACTTCCCTCATGCACTCTCACACCCCCGGTGTTCAAGAAGTCATTGCATTCAAAATCAGCATTATGTCGTTCGTCGTGCAACTGCTTTATGCGCTGCATCAACAATATCTGACATAGTTAATCCGAAGTGTTCCATTAGTTCATCAGGCTGTCCACTCATCCCAAAAACATCCTGCACTCCCACTTGTTCTAGAGGTGTAGGATGATTTGCGGCTAGACTTTCTGCAACAGCTCCTCCAAGCCCTCCAATGATAGAATGATCTTCTGCTGAAACAATAGCTCCACATTTTATGGCTAGAGAGGTCATAGATTCATGATCGAATGGCTTGATTGTATGAACATCGACTACAGTTGCTTTAACTCCCTCGCTTGCAAGTTTATCTGCCGCATCTATTGCTTCGCTAACCATTACACCACAAGCAAGAATTGCAACATCCTCTCCTTCTCTAATAATCGAAAATTTTCCTATTTCTAGTGACTCCGCTTGTACTTCAGAATAGATTCTCTTAGTCTTATTTCTCGCAGTTCGAGTATATGATGGGTTAGCATGTTCTACAAGTGCCTTAGTTAGTGCCTTAGTTGAAAGATCATCACACGGATGCATTACAGTCATGTTAGGTAGAGTCCTATAAATCGCTAAATCTTCAATTGATTGAGCTGATGATCCATCCGTTCCAGTATGAATCCCACCGTGACTACCACAAAGGTGTACCTTTAGATTAGGTCTGGCAATCCCATTTCGCACTTGCTCAAATCCCCTTTCTGTAAATATTGCAAACGTAGATGCAAACGGTATTTTTCCTGTTGATGCCATTCCTGCAGCTACAAGCATCATATTTTGTTCTGCAATGCCCATAGAAAATGTCCGATTAGGATACTCTGCTCGGAAGAGACATGATTTTGTCGACTTACCCAAATCTGCCTCCAGAACTACAATTCTATCATCATCAGCCAATTCAAGAAGTGCTGCCCCATATCCATCACGACTAGCTGCTAATGTCATGCTAATTCCTCCATTGCTTGTTCAAACTCTTCATCATTAGGTGCTTTTCCATGGAATGAAGGATTATTCTCCATAAATGATACACCTTTTCCTTTAGTTGTTCTTGCCATGATTACACATGGTCCTACTGCTTCTTTGCTCCAGTTAATTGCTGCACAAATCTCTGCCATATCATGTCCATCTATTTCCTTGATTTTCCATCCGAAAGCAGCCCATTTAGCAGCTAAATCTCCCATTACCATCTGTTGATCTACAAAATCATCATTTTGAATTCCGTTCACATCAACAATTACAGTAAGATTCTCCACTTTATGATGAATCGTAGCCATTGCTGCTTCCCAAATTTCGCCTTCTTGACATTCTCCATCCCCGAGAATTACCCACGTGAAATGGTTCTTTTCATCCATTTTTCCAGATAGGGCAATACCTAATCCAAAAGAAAGCCCCATCCCTAAACTTCCTCCTGAAAAGTCAACTCCAGGAGTCCATTTAGAATCAACATGTCCCTGACAAACTCCATTAAAAACTCTGTAAGTATGCAAATCTGCTTCTTCTATGAATCCGAAAGCATGCAGTGCAGAATACATGGCAGGAGATGCATGTCCTTTGGATAGAATAACGCGGTCTCTATCTGGATGGGTAGGATTCTCAGTAGTGACTCTTAATGTATTTCCATAAAGTCCAACCAGCAAGTCAATTACCGAGAGACTTCCTCCAGGATGACCTGCATTAGCTCTTTTTACCATTCTGACAATTTCTCTTCTACAGTCTTTTGCAATCAATTCAAGATCTTCGACTGTCCGTTGTTCACAGGTTGGTTCGGCCGCAGTCATGAACCGAGTTGTTTCGTGAAGGGTCTTTGATGATTATCATTACTTTTCAGGAGGATTAATTCTGATATTATCAATTAAATCGATGCCACCCTGCTTGACAACACTTGCTGAATCATACACCATATCTAGTACTGGTAAATTGAATGGGGCTGGTCTATTGCCTACCATGGCATCATTTTCTTTTCGAGGGAGTGCTTGGCTAGCAAGATGAACAAAAATTAGTACGAACCATATAAAGAACAGTGCTGAAATTGAAGGCGGGAGTACAGCAAGTGATCTTTCTACACAGTATGAGGCACCCTCTGCATCTATTGCCGATTCACTACATAACCACTCGTCAGGTGGTCTTAACCCCTTCACAACATCGGAAAACACAATGAAAAGTGCTACTACTACTCCCATTAGAGCCTCACCAGCAATTAATCCCGCTGATAGGAGGACCCCCCTATCATGAGTTTTCTTCACCATAATTTCAGCTTCTTCTGACATTGGCTCGACTAAATCTCCATCTGTTCTTACTCTGGCAGTTCCAAGAAGTAAAGCCGCAATTAATCCACCAATCATGATAGATGATGATAGTTGTAGTGGCAAATATATCCCAATTGCTACAGACATGACAGGTAATTTCTTCCAAATTAGAAGTGCTGCGATAATGACTCCTAAGGTCACCATTGGAAGATTGATTGAACCCCCAAATACTCCCTGTATTATTGCTCCGATAAGTTCAGCCTGAGGTGCTAGAAGAGCACCATTACATGCTTCTGCTATGAGGGTAGGATCTGTGGGTATTTCTCCGTTAATAGCTGGAGGATCAGCGTAGCATGCGGTTTTGGTAATCCTAAATGCTCTATGTAATAGAATAACAGTAAATGGTGCAACCATTGCTCCAACAAGTACTCCTAAAGTTTCTCCAAGTTGTTGTTTCCATGGAGTTGCACCAACCAAATATCCAGTCTTTAGATCTTGCATCACATCTCCTGCAATTGCTGCATTTACTGCGACGACAGAAGCAATGAGTAAAGTAGCATACATCAATTCTTGAGTTTCCATACCCATCACTAAATCTCCAACAATCCAGACAATCAAAGACGTAGCCATAAGAGTAGCAATAGTCATGCCTGAAACTGGAGAGTTAGATGAACCCACTACTCCGGCGATGTATCCTGCAACAGCACTGAAGAAGAAAGCAGCAACTACCAAGAACAATGCACCTACAAATGCTAGAACAATATTTCCTATACTGTACCAGTAAAATAAGAACGTAAGAACTGCTATGAAACCAGCAACATAGAATGTTGTTCGAATATCAATATCTTGTTCTTCCCTAGCAACAGGTCCCCCGTCGTCTCGTGCACCTTTGATTGCTTTTCCAACTCCCACAGCGATGGTGCCTCTCATTGACCAAAGAGTGTATATGCCTCCAACAACCATCGCCCCAACTCCAACGAATCTAATATGTTCAGACCACAAGGCCATGAATGCATCTGCAGGATCCATTCCAACTGGCCAACCCTGTAAAATTCCAAGAATTGGAACTAATACCATAAATCCAATTACGCCTCCAAGGAAAATGAACGAAGCAATACGAATTCCTACAATATATCCGACTGAAACTAGAGCCAGACTCATTTCAAATCCAATGTATAGTCTAGTTCCAAGAAAATCTACTGCACCAGAAAGATGAGGTTCACCATGTTTTCCTATTATTTTGAATCCTTTTGTGACCCATCCATACATAGCTCCTAGGCCAAGAGCATAAATGATGGCGGTCATGCCTGCGCCTCCCTTTTCTCCAGCGACCAAAACCTCACGACAGGCTACGCCTTCAGGATATGGTAATTGTTCTTCGACAATGAACACTCTTCGCAATGTGATAGTGAACATTGTTCCGAGAATTCCTCCTAATACAGCGATAATAAATGTCTCAAGTAATCTCATTTCCATCCCCATTACAAGTAGGGCAGGTACAGTGAAAATTACTCCTGCTGCTAATGATTCACCAGCACTAGCCATAGTTTGAACTAGATTATTTTCTAGAATTGAAACATCTTTGAGCCTCATAGAACGAAGAATAATCATTGATAGAACTGCAGCAGGTATCGAAGCGCTGACAGTCATTCCTAATTGTAGACCCAAATATGTATTAGCCGCAGTAAGTAATGCGCCTAAGATTACTCCTATCACTAATGCTCTAAGAGTGAGTTCGTGGACAGTTGATCCATCATTGCCAAATTCAATGATGCCGCGCTCCTCCATGCATGGTCCACTAGGGTTCACTAGATGACTTCTGCGATTGATGACATGCCGGGCGAGGATGAAATACCCCTCCCGTATACGATGGAGAATGGATGGTGCGGATGAATCCAACACTGCAGTCGTCCGACATGAAGATTGGCATTCAAAATCGATAGACGATGTAATGTCTACTCTACGGACAACCAAAGAAGGCCTAGCTGAATCTGAAGCCCTCAAACGCGCTGGAGAATACGGCCCAAACAAGTTGGATGTGGTCGAACCTCCTCATTGGTTTTGGAAATTATTAGATCAATTTAGGGATCCTATGGTTTACTTACTATTAGCAGCAGCAGCAATTGCTTTTATTTTCGATCCTCATGATAAAACAACACCTATTTTTATTGTCATTGCATTGAGTTTGAATGGTGTTTTTGGTTTTATGCAAGAGGCAAAAGCCGAAAAAGCCATGGATTCATTGAAAGAAATGTTAGTTGGGTCTTCTATAGTATTGCGAGATGGTAAAGATATCAGAGTTACTACTGAAGAATTAGTTCCTGGTGATGTAGTATTTTTACAAGAAGGAATGAATATTCCTGCAGACGTACGTTTAATTGAAGTAAATAATTTCTCAGTGAATGAATCAACTCTTACCGGGGAGTCTAGTTCTGTTACCAAGATAATCGAACCTCTTGATGAAGATCTAATGCTTGCGGATAGGAAAAACATGGCCCACATGGGTACAGTAGTAGCTTCAGGTAGGGGGATTGGAATAGTTGTTCAAACTGCAATGACCACAGAACTGGGTCGTCTAGCATCTGATTTAGCAGAGGTTGAGACTCCTAAGACTCCATTAGAAATCAAATTAGAATCATTAGGTCGCTTCTTAGGATATGTTGCTGTATTTGCAGCATTATTGCTAGTGTCATTGAATTTAGCAGAGGCTTATTTCAACGGTTTAAGGGGCGAATTTTTGTGGGCTGTTGTTTCCGAACAGTTCTTACTCGCGGTTGCAATTTTCGTTGCGATTGTACCTGAAGGACTTCCGATTATCTTGGTAATTACTCTTTCAATTGGAATGAGGAATATGGCTCGTCATCGAGCAATTATTCGACGAATGAGAGCTGTGGAGACTCTAGGTAGCACTACTGTAATTTGTTCAGATAAAACAGGAACATTGACTACTGGAGAAATGACAGTTAGAGGTTTGTATTATGATGGTAGCTCATATGAAGTCACTGGAAGAGGCTTCGATCCTAATCAAGGTGGGTTGAAATTAACCAGTGAGAAATTGAAAGAATCTGAATTGGCGGAATTAAAGGCTTCATCACCATTTAGATGGGTAATCGGTTCTCTACTACTTGCTCAAAACAGCAATGTCCGTCTTGTAGGTAAGAAATGGAAAGGAGTAGGTGACCCTACTGATACTGCTTGTGCTGTATTAGGTTGGAAATTAGATTCTTCAGTGGACGAATATCGTAAACGTAATCCTCGTTTCAGAGAATATCCCTTTGATAGAACTAGAAAAAGAATGAGTGCCATCCACGAATTTGAAGGTGAAAGAAGATTATTTGTCAAGGGTGCTTTAGGTGATTTACTTCAAGTATGCGATAGGACAATAGTCGACGGAAAAATTGTTCCGATGACTCGTGACCTTTCTAAGAGAGTTCAATCAATTAACGCAGATTACGCAGGTAATTCATTACGTATACTAGGGTTAGCAACGCGAGTAATATCTGAATCAGAAGATATTGAAAATGTTGAATCGGTAGAGTCTGGATTAGTCTTACTAGGGGTTGTTGGAATTTCTGATCCTCCAAGAAGTGAGGTTCCCGAAGCAATTTCTACTTGCCATGAAGCCGGAATTCGCGTTATAATGATAACCGGTGATCACAAATCTACTGCTGAATCAATAGGTGAAGAAATTGGAATATTTGGTGCTGAGGATCTATCTATACATGGAACTGAATTAAGAGATATGGATGATGAACAATTGGATTCTATTTTAGAGCGTGTAGCGATTTTTTCACGTACGACTCCTGATCAAAAATTACGAATAGTATCTAGATTACAACACCTAGGACATGTTGTTGCAATGACTGGAGATGGTGATAATGATGCTCCTGCCTTATCTAAGTCTAATATCGGTATTTCAATGGGACGTGCTGGTACTGATGTAGCCAGAGATGCATCAGATATGGTATTACAAGACGATGATTTTTCATCTATAGTTAAGGCTGTAGATGAAGGTCGTCGAATATACCAAAACATTCGAAATTTCGTTAGGTATCAAATAAGTACTAATGTTGCAGCAGTATTACTATTATTGGTAACTACAATGTTGATGGATTGGACATTCCCGTTCACTGTGACTCAGTTACTCGTGATTAATATTCTAATGGACGGGCCTCCTGCAGTAGCATTGGGAGTAGAGCAGCAAGCTAAAGATGTCATGAAAGAACCTCCGCGTCCTCTAGATGAGACTCTACCTACATCTACGGATGCGTTATTGATTATGTTCCTTGGAATGATTATGGTAATAGGAACAGCATCTGTGTTTTACTTTGCAGGTGGTGCAATAATAGATAGCGCTCCTTGTTCCACAGGCCCAGCCGGTGGTGACAATTACATGGTAAATGGAGTTTGTAACGAAGATGCATGGTTCCAGAATGCAGAATCTCAATTTGCCATCGCTCAAACAAGTGCATTCGCTGCATTCATATTCTTCCAATTGATGAATGTCATGAATTGCAGATCATCTGAAGTATCTGCATTCCGTTTAGGAATTACATCTAACAGTTGGATTACAATCAGTATTTTGATTTCGACATCGATGTTGTTGTTGTTTGTCCATGCACCCGAAATTGCTGGATTTAGGATAGGGGAGATGATTCATACAGTTCCTCTAAAACCATTAGATTGGTTGGTTGTATTTGCTGTTGCATCTACTGTATTTGTTGCTGAAGAGATGAGAAAGATGCTTTGGCCTAAACCAAAGAAGTGAACGAGGATTCATCAGTCAGTGATGGATGGAATAAACATGATTGGCTCGGTAGGGTATCCCGACTGGATTAGTCGCCTCTCTGACAGAGTTCAAGAATTAGGCTCAATTTCGGATCCAATTGTACAAACAGCCTTCGATGAGATTATTTCTGAAGGTCGTGTTTCAATATCAACTGGAGAATCACTTTTTCTTCATGCAGATTTGATAGATGTGATGTTACTTGGTCATGCAATTAAGAAATCAAGATATGATAATGAAATATATTTCAATTCTAATCTCCATGTTAATACAACGAATATCTGTGTATTAGCTTGCCGTTTTTGTGCCTTTAGAAGGGGTCCAAAAGCACAAGATGCCTATGCATTATCTGTAGATGAATATCTCGATCGAATACGTCCGTTTAGTAGTAGGATAGATGAAGTTCATTCTGTAGGTGGTCTACATCCTGAATGGGATGTAACTTACTATGCCAACCTAATTTCTTCTGCGAAAGAAAAATATCCTCATTTGTCCATGAAGTGTTTAACTGCAGTTGAAATTAAACATCTTTCACAAATTAGTGAAATATCAATTTCAGAGGTTCTTTCAAAATTAATCGATGCAGGCTTAACTTCTTTACCAGGTGGAGGTGCAGAGATACTAGATGATGAAGTCAGAAAAGTAATTTGTAATGGAAAGGAATCAAGTGAAGAATATTTGGATATTCATAGAACTGCACATCTATTAGGAATTCCAACAAATTCTACAATGTTATTTGGAACGATTGAAACAGCATCTCAAAGAATAAACCATCTTGATAAAATTAGAAAATTACAAGACGAAACTCGTGGATTTCAGTGTTTTGTTCCTTATCCGTTTCTCCCTGATCGTACTCGTCTTCCTCAGGCGCAGCATTCTACAGGAAATGAGACATTACGTACCATTTCTATTTCTAGAATAATGTTAGATAATGTACCTCATATTAAGGCCTACAGGATGAATATTGGAGATCATTTGTCCTCATTAGCTTTGAATGCTGGAGCTGATGACGTAGATGGAACTGTAGGACATGAAGAAATAATGCATGAAGCAGGGAGTCAAACATCTGTAGAAGATGATTTAGACAGATTGTCCAGATTAATTGAAGATGCAGGAGGGGTTCCTATTCGAAGATCAACAACATATGATCACTTTGAAATTCATAGAAGGCGTCCTCCTTCTGATGGTGATAAGTGGGTTTCATTACCTGTAGCAGACATGATTTGAGGTGAGAAATTGAGACAAGATGTAATCGGTCGAGTATCATTCGCAAACTGTGACCCTTTATTCCATGATTTAGCAGGTCATTGGCGAATTCTTCCTGCTCCTCCTTCATGGCTTACTGGACATTTAATGAGAGGAGAATGTTTGATTGCTCCTATCCCACTTGCCGACTTTGTAAAGAATATAGATACATTACAAGCCATTGACTCAATAGGAATTGCTTCAGATGGTGGAGTTGGGTCTGTTCTACTTTTTGGTGATCGACCTATCGAAGAAATGCGAGATATCGCAGTTCCTACAGATTCTTCTACTTCTCGAACACTGTTACCATGGCTGCTTTCTAGACGGGGTTGTAAACCTAGATTAATTGAAATGGGTCCTGACCTTGAATCGATGCTAGATCGTTGTGATGGTGCATTAATAATTGGAGATAGAGCAATTGATGAAGCAGATGTTAATTCAAATTTAGTTCGTATGGATTTAGGTGCAGAATGGTTAGATCAAACTGGTTTCCCGATGGTTTTTGGAGTATTTTGTGCGAGACAAGATTCAGATGCTGGGGCAATCAAACTTGCTGTTACTGCACTAGAAGAAAATTTAGATCGTTTTGAAACAAATATAGATCATCGAACTAATGTTATTGAATCTAGCTCAGAAAGAACTAGATTCTCGTTTCAACGCATTGCTCATTATTTCCAATCAGAGGTTCGCAACCGACTAAAAGAAAAAGATAGAGACAGTATGATACTTTTTGCTGAAGAAGTATGTGGGTTCGAAGGTTTAGTTCCATGGTGGGATGAAAATCATGAATCATCATCTAATTCTGAACCAGTCAGTCGTCGAAGAGCTTCATCATAGTCGTCTTCATCAACGGGTTTGGTATTTTCTTCATTGATTGAATCGTCAGATTTCTTAGAAGTTCGTGTCACTCTTCTTCTATTATTAGTTTCAGATTTAGATGATTTTCTTCGAACCAATCTTCTTGGTTTTTTTTCTATTTCTTCATCATCGTCCTTCTTTGATTTACGCTGGTCAGGTGGAGGTCTAGGAGCGATTTTTTGATTACTTTCATACGGATTTTGTCTTCCAAAAGATTTTGTTTCAACCTTTTTATCTGTATCTTGCCCCCATCTTTCTTCTAATTCATTTACATAATCATCATCGTCATATAGCATTGTATCAACGCTACCTAATGCAATCTCAAATTCCTCAAGATCGATAACTCCATTTCCATCTTCATCTAAGCTTTCAACGAGTGCTTGTAATTGAGAGATAGGTAAATTTGCAATTTTGAGAGATCTTAGTCCACGTAATAATTCATCATCTTCTAGAGTTCCGTTTCCATCTTCGTCAAATCTATCAAAGAGTTCTGTGACACTTAAATCGTTATCTATCATCCATTTATGCAATTTTTCCATTACTTGATCATGTACGAATAGTACTCCACATTCACTACAATTTAAAGCACCTGGTGGATTGAATTTACCGCAAACCTCGCATTCTTCATCTAATTCATATTCAAACATCATTCTACGTCGAACAATAAAAATAAATATTGAAGATAAAACTAAGACTGATGTGATAATAACCAGTGGATTAGAAACAACAGCAACAGCTTGATCTGACACAGTTGGTTCAGATATTATTGGAGCAGGAAGTCCAATTGAAATAGATCCTTCCATATTCCATATATTTGACGTATTCAAATATACTTCATTGAAATAGATATTCACAATCGTTGGACTATGTTGAATATTTTCCATAATGCTTCCTTCTCGCATTGTAGGTGGATTGACTAAAGTAATATCTAATGGTCGAACTAATCTATCTGCAGGGACATTCAATGTAGTTGTCCAAACAATTTGGATATTTGATTTCCAAGCGGCTCCATTTTCTATTGTTGTTGTACTCGACAAACCGCCATATTCATCACAAGAACTTTCAGCATTCCAAGGTACACTTCCATTGATTCTCAAATTATCTTTCCATTCTTCTGCCATTTCTCCTAGATTAGCAGGGCCACACAATTGACGAATCATGACATCCGCTTCGAGAATAGATGCCAATGAATCATAATCAAGTAGTTTAGAATTTATTTCTCGAATATCTCTTGAAAGATCTAGTGGAATGGTAATTATTTCTTCAATTTTAACACTACCATTTGAAGAAATTTTAATATCTATATTTCGAATAGTATCTCTATTTGCGTTTCTAGAACAATCGATTCCTTCTGAACAAATATTGTCGAAAATATCTGGAATTGAATCTCCATCGTCGTCACTATCTTTGTTGTCTGCAATCCCATCGTTGTCTAGATCTGGTCCACTTCCCTGGTCAGTGATGAAATCATCAGATCTAAAGACTGGAATTATAGGAGTATTGGTACTGAAACTAATTTGTTCAGAATCAGGACTTAATGTGAATTGATTGGTTTTGAATCCAATAGATGTTCTCCAGTTAATTTGTAGAGTATTGGAATTCCATGATTCTAAACTTCTAGCAGATCCTTGTGTAGACAATACCAGAATTTCATCTTGAAGAGGAATTTCTTGATATTGTATAATTGGTCCTCCTGTTTCTAATACATTTACAAAACCATAAGGCGATGTTGTTGATCGAATAACAATAGAAATATCATCATTCCAGGTAACTTCGTTATTATTAGGACGGAAATTACAATCCGAAATAGGATTCGTCTGATTCCATCGAGTAATTTCAGTCATGTTTTCAAGAGAAAGGAGAACTGCAGCATATCCTTCTGATAATTCTACACCTACAATTGCCATTGACTTGTCGGGGGAAATATCGATACAACCAGGAGCCCCATCTGATGAATATGACATACCTCTATCTAGAGATTCTTCGTTAATACTCCATAGACTGATAATATTGTTAACATCTGCAAAAATCATCAATGACTCATTTATTGATTTAACTTCGCTGACACCCATTTCAATTTCTGCATGTTTCTCTCTATTATCCCAGTCTGAAATTGGGATTGCAGTAATTGAGGGTGTATTTGCCCAAGCACTATCTTGGTAAATTATCAAATGCTGTGAATCGGTAGTCCATTCTAGACCTAAATTTGCATAATCATGATTGTAAATTTGTTTTGATGTCACTATTTCTCCATCAGAAGCTCTCCAAATATTGAGATGTTTTCTATCCGCAGCGGCAATAAATGTGCCATCTGGGGAATGAACTACATCAATTACTGAGGTGACAACTCCTCCATCAGTTCGCTCAAATGTAAATGCATCATGCATAATAGGCACTGGTTCAGGGAGTCCACAAGATGCGAAAGGTGCTGCCATGATCAGAGCGATGATTGCAACGCACATGCCACGGTTCATGAAGGTCCTACAGTGATGGTGAATTTATCGACTGTGGTCATATTATGAATAATCAAGCCTTTTTGAAGAAACATAATCCAAAAGGTCAATTGCAACTTCGCATGACTCTGCAACAACGATTGAATCGTCATCTACAAATTCTCTTAATGTTGACATTGCGATTTGATCTCCTATAGCGCCTAAGGCTTCAGCAGCTTCATGTCTTACCATCACATCTTCTTCTAAATCACTTAATCTATCAATCAAATGGGGAACTGCTGCTGAATCTTGCATTTGACCCATTACATATGCAATTTCATGTTTTAGTAATGCAGAATCCGATAGGAACGCTGCAGCTAAAGCTTCAACTGATTTTTGACCGCCTATATTCCTTAAACTAAACAATGCTCTCATCCTGAGAAACATTCTTTCATCTTCGTCGCAGAGAGATGTCCTTAGCAATTCTATGTTGTTTTCATCACTGGGTGGAGCGGGGTCAACACTGTCGAATTCGGATCTTTCAGGACGTTCCATTTTATTCCGCTCCAATAAACTCTAATGCATCAACATCTAGATCTTCTCTTATCATACCAATTTGTTGTCCTTCTTTAAGGAATAAGCGTACTGATTTACGACCTTCTGGTCCGTAATCAATTGTTCTCTCATTAACGTACATCTGGACAAATTCTTCATTGGTTTCTTCATCAATTCCTCTGCCCCATTCTATTGCAAATGCTAATCCTTCTTCTGGATCAGATATGGCATTTTCAATTGATATTTTCACATGTTCAGTGATCAATTTACATTCCTCTTTACCCAAATCTCTTCTTACAACATTTCCACCTAATGGGAGAGGTAAGCCACCAGTTCTTTCTGCCCACATTTCTCCCAGATCAGCAACCAAATGAAGTCCTTCACTTTCCCAAGTTAACTGTCCTTCATGAATAATTAATCCAGAGTCTACTTTTCCTGATTTTACAGCATCCATTATTTCGTCGAACGGAATTACAGTTGTTTTCATTTCTCCCAACATTATTCTAAGAGCTAAATGAGCAGATGTTTTAATTCCTGGAATAGCAATAGTACCAGTCTTTACTTCATCAATTGATTTTACACCCTTGGTAACAATTCTCGGGCCATATCCTTCTCCCATGGATGCACCACAATTCATGAGAGCATATGTGTCAAGAACATCAGGAAGTGCATGAATTGATACTGCTGAGACCTCAAATTCTCCTTCAAGTGCCTTTTGATTTAATGTTTCAATGTCCAGTAAAACGTGCTCATATTCGTATGGAGATGTATCGAATCGTCCTGTAGTCATAGCATGGAACATGAATGCATCATCCGGGTCGGGTGAATGCCCAATTTGAACTCTAGTTGTCTCAACCATGAATCGCCCCAGTCTATTCAGTGTAAAAACGAATGTGTATGAGCAGAGATTTATTTTGCGCTATACTGAAATGCCTCCTCCCTTTGGTGAGGGTATGGTTAAGCCAGATCAGTTGTCGGTAGCGAGGGGCCAATTAGGCCCAAAATGTGCAGGCTGTGACTTGCCACTTATATTTGCTGAATCATTGGTAATTGATGATCGATACTACTGCTTAGAATGTTATGAGAAAATCACTGGAGTTTCTAGTTCAACCGAACCGAAAGAAGTCGGTGGACTCCGGATGGATTGATGTAGCGTCAATTCTTGTGTGTCTCTGTGAGCACCGCGCGTTACCAGTACCGATTCAGCGAGTACTACAATTCTCTTGCAGTAAATGATCTGTATTTGCCTCCACGTCTACGTTCTAGAGAGTGGATGTTTATGGGGTGGGACGATCGTCCTCCTCGTCGACATATCGGGTTCGATTCTCCTGATGCATTACGGCAAATTCTTACTCGTTCTTCACCTCCTCACTCTTGTTTCCATAGTACTGCTTACTATGACCGACCTTCAGAATACAAAATGTCAGAAAAAGGCTGGAGAGGTGCTGATTTAATTTTTGATTTAGATGGAGATCATCTTGTTGGAGTAGATGCTTTAGATTTCCCTTCAATGTTGAATGATATTCAAGAGCAAGCATTTCGTTTGTGGAATGATTTTTTAGAACCTGATTTTGGTTTTAAATCTGAATTTGCTACATTTTCATTTTCTGGTCATCGTGGTTTCCACATCCACTATCGTCACCCTAGTATTCTTCATCTTGATTCCAAGGCCAGACAAGAAATAGTCTCACATATATCCGGTTCTAAACTTAATATTGAGATGGTTCTTGGGAGCCCAGATGTTGCTTGGGGAAAAAGAGTTAGACGTGGAGTTGACTCAGTCTTAGATCGATTAGAATCTTATCATGATTCATCTGATGTGGACAGGCGCCCAATCTACAAGCAATTACGTTCATCTGCGGTTTTAGGGACTGCAAATATGTCTCGTCCTCCATCTATGAGCGAAAAAGCAATGATGAAATTGGCTGAGATGTCAGTAAATTCTGATCGTCGAAGAAGATTGAAGAATTCATCCATGCAGATGGGTCGACAATTTGGGAAACAAGGTGATTTGTTTCAAGCATTAATCTTAGGAGATCAAAGTGTTGTTCTTGATCAAGCGGCTGAAAATGATGACAATGTCACGGTAGATATTCGTAGAGTAATCAGATGGGTAGGTAGCTTACATGGAAAGGCAGGATTACGGGTCACAGAATTTCCAGTTGACCGCCTCGATCCTGATTCTTCTTTAGCATTCGATGCACTATCTGAAGCAGTAATATTTTCTAAACAAAAGCGTGAAATGGTTCAATTAGAATTGGATGATATTACTGCGAGAATTGGAGATGAAGTGGTCGAAGGTAGTAAGGGTGACATGATTGAAGTTTCTGAGGCAATGGCAATATTTCTCGGATTGAAACGGTGGGCATCAAGTATCCAAAGTTGAGGCAATTATTGGGTCCCTCTTCGGGGAATCTTAAAACCAAGTCTTTTCTGAACAGTACACGGTGCAGCGCATGGCGGACGATGAAGAACAGATTCCACCGCCTCCAGCAGCCCTTCCTCCCCCTCCTCCTCCTGGCTCTGCCTCGGTGGCTCCAATGCCTCCTCCTCCAGCA